>CAZEPH010000038.1:0-12111 GCA_964514075.1 uncultured bacterium
TCGACAGGACGACGAGGCCGTCCTGGTTCTCCATCTTCTCGAGGAACACCTCGATTTGATCGCCCGGCTTGATGGAGTTGGGGTCGGTGAACTCTTGCCGCTGAATCACGCCTTCGGACTTGAAGCCGACGTCGACGAGCACTTCCTTCTCGTCGATGCGCAGCACGGTGCCGCGGACGATCTCGCCCTCTTCGAGGTCCTTCATCGATTCCTCGTAGAGATGCAGCATCTCGTCCGAGGAGAGTTGACCCGGTGCAAGGCTGGTGTCGCCGTCGTCTTGCGACGAGTCTTCCGAGAAGAGCCGCCGAACGACGGTCCGCTTGCGCGGGCGGACGACTTCTATGTCGTCGTCACGCTCGTCGTCTTCGATGACCCGGACGTCCTCTTCTCCGGTGGATTCGACCATATGCTGAAAGACCTCCTTGCGAGTTCCGCTGAACGAGCCGTGGGGCGGCGGGCAGCGCGGTTCGAGTTGTATGGGTGTCGTGAGTGTGCGCCAGGGTGCGCGCGAGAACTGGCGAGTATAGTCGGCGGGTCCGGCCGCCACAAGCTGAAGTTCGCTCGCGCGTGCAGTGGGGCGTTGCTATACTCCGGGCCTGTCCCGCCTGTCGGGTCGTCTCACCCAGTCTTTGAGGAGTTCTCACATGACACTCAGTTTGTCGCGCGTTTCCGCCGGTCTCGGCCTGGTCGCCCTCCTCGCCGCCGGATCGTTCGTGGGATGCAGCAGCACCAAGGATGCGAGCAGCGGCGGCGGTGCCAAGACCGCCGCAAAGGCGGACGGCTTCAAGATCGGGATCATGACCGGTACCGTCTCGCAAAACGAAGAGGAGTTCCGCGCCGGACAGCAGGTCGAGAAGAAGTACGGCGCGCGCGTCAAGCACGTCACGTATCCCGACAACTTCATGCAGGAACAGGAGACCGTGATCGCGCAGATGGTCGGTCTCGCGGAAGACCCGGACGTGAAGGTGATCATCGTAGGCCAGGCGATCCCGGGCTCGGTGGCGGCGGCGCGCAAGATCCGCGAACAGCGCCCGGACATTCTCATCGGCTTCGTCGAGCCGCATGAGGATCCGGCAGTCGTGAACGCGGCCGCGGACGTGATCGTACAGCCCGATCAACTCGCGCGCGGCAAGACGATCATCGCGGAAGCGGCGGCGATGGGTGCCAAGACGTTCGTCCACTACTCGTTCCCGCGGCACATGTCGCAGCAGTTGCTCGCCGAGCGGCGCGACGAAATGAAAGCCGAGTGCGAGAAGCGCGGGATGAAGTTCGAGTTCGTCACCGCCCCCGACCCAATGGCCGAGGGCGGCCTCCCCGCCACGCAGCAGTTCGTGCTCGAAGACCAGCCGCGCCAAATCAAGAAGTACGGCGCGACGACCGCGTTCTTCTCGACGAACTGCGGCATGCAGGAGCCGCTGATTCGCTCCGTGCTGACCAACGGCGGCTACGTGCCCGAGCAGTGCTGCCCTGCGCCGACGCACGGCTATCCCACCGCGCTCGGCATCGCCATTCCCGAAGCGCACGCCGGCGACATGGCGTACATCAACGCGGAGAACAAGCGCGTGATCGCCGAGCACAAGATGACCGGACACTTCGGCACGTGGATCGCGCCCGAGAGCATGGTGGGCATTCGCGCTCTCGCGAATCTGTTGGTGGACGCGGTCGACAAGAAGGCGGACCCGAAGGACGTCGCGACGGTGCAGAAGTACCTCGAAGACGAGGCCGGCGCGAAGGTGCAAATTCGCAAGTACGATCCAGACGCGGGCAACCAGTACTTGATCATGTTGGATCACCAGGTGTACTAGGTTTCCGCGCGTATCGCAGAGCGACGGGCCCGGCTCGCAGGAGCCGGGCCCGTTCGCATGTGCGCCGCGTGCAGAGGCCGTTGACTCCGGAACGCCTTGCGCCCCGCCGCGCGCGCGGGCATTCTCCGGCCTCGTGATCCCACCCGTCCTCGAACTGCGCGGCATCGGCAAGTCCTACGAAGCGAATCGCGTGTTGCGCGACGTGTCGCTCACCGTGCGTCCCGGCACGATCCACGCGCTCGTCGGCGAAAACGGCGCGGGCAAGTCCACGCTCATGAACATCCTCTTCGGCATGCGCGTCATTCACGACACGGGCGGATACGACGGGCAGGTTCTGCTGGACGGTCGCGAGGTGCGCTTCGCCTCGCCGTCGGAGGCGATGCACGCCGGGCTCGGCATGGTGCACCAGGAGTTCATGCTCATTCCGGGCTTCAGTGTGGCGGAGAACATCAAACTGGATCGCGAGCCCACGCGCGCAAACCTCGCCTCGCGCGTGTTGGGCGCGCGGTTGCGCACGATCGATCGTGCGCAGTGCGGGCGCGACGCGCGCGCGGCGCTCGACACGGTGGGTCTCTCGCTCGACGAGTGGGCGCCCGTGGCGGGGCTGCCCGTCGGTCACCTGCAGTTCGTCGAGATCGCGCGCGAGGTCGACAAGACGAATGCCAAGGTGCTCATTTTCGACGAACCCACGGCGGTGCTCACCGAGAGCGAAGCGGCGCAACTTCTCGAGGTGATGCGTACTCTCGCGGCGAAAGGCCTCGGCCTGTTGTTCATCACGCATCGTCTCGACGAAGTGCTCTCCGTCGCGGACGACATCACCGTCTTGCGCGACGGCGGCGTGGTGGCGCACCTGGATCCGCGCGCGACCACGGTGGGCCACATCGCGGAGTTGATGGTGGGCCGGCCCGCGGCCGTGCGCGCCGACGCTCTGGCGAACGTGCGCGACACGGGCACACCGTCGCTCGACGTGCAGGACCTCCACGTGGACATGCCGGGCGAAGACGTGCACGGCGTGTCGTTCACCCTCGCGAAGGGCGAAGTGCTGGGGCTCGCGGGGCTCGCGGGGCACGGGAAGATCGGCGTGGCGAACGGGCTCATGGGGCTCTACGCCGCGCGCGGCACCGTGCGCAAAGACGGCGCGCCGTTTCGTCTGAACGACGCGCGCGGCGCACTGCGTTCCGGGTTGGCGTTCGTAAGCGAAGACCGGCGCGGTGTCGGCGTACTCCTGGACGAGAGCATCGAGTTCAACATCGCACTCACGGCGATCGAGGCGCAGGAGCGCTTTCTGCACGCCGCTCCGCTCTCCGCGTTTCGCTTGCTGGACCGGCGCGCCGTGCGTGCGCACGCGGACGAGATGATCCGCGCGCTCGACATTCGCTGCACGAGCGCCGCGCAACACGTGCGCCGGCTCTCCGGCGGCAATCAACAAAAGGTGTGCCTCGCGCGCGCCATCACGATGAATCCCGACACGCTGCTCGTCTCGGAGCCGACGCGCGGCATCGACGTGGGGGCGAAGGAACGCGTGCTCGACATTCTGCGTGCGCTCAATCGCGACAAGGGCCTGTCGCTGCTCGTGACGTCGTCCGAGTTGGCAGAACTGCGCGCGATCTGCGACCGCATCGCCATCGTGTACAAGGGACGCATCGAGACGATTCTGCCGCCGAACGCCAGCGACGAACACTTCGGCCTCGCCATGGCCGGCGAACTGGCGGCGCACGCATGATCAAGAAGATCGGGATTCCGCGGCTCACGATCGGCGGGTTCTTGCTTGTGTTGTTCGCGGTCGCGACCGTCACGCGGATGGACGTGAGCACGCTCGTCGAAGATTCGCTCCATCGCATTGGGCGCAACGGACTCCTAGTGCTCGCGCTCCTCCCCGCCGTGCAGGGCGGCGTCGGGCTCAATTTCGGACTGCCCGTGGGGATCATCTGCGGGCTGATCGGTTGCGTGATCACATTGAACGCGAACGTCGGTGGATGGGGTGGGCTCGCCCTGTCCGCGCTCGTCGGCGTAGCGCTCGCGGTGCCGGCCGGCATTGCGTACGGCTGGTTGCTCAATCGCACGCGCGGGCAAGAGATGATGGTCGGCACGTACCTCGGGTTCGCCGTGGTGTCGGGTATGAGCATCTTCTGGGTCGTGGCGCCGTTTCACAATCCGCTGCTTGTGTGGGCGATCGGCGGACATGGGCTCCGCACAACGCTCACGCTCTCCGGAGCCTATGACAAACTGCTCGATCGTCTCGGCGCGTTCTCCGTCGCCGGCGTGAGCGTTCCGACGGGGACGCTCGTGCTCTTCGCGCTCGCGTGTTTTCTCGTGAGCCTGTTCTTCCGCACGCGCGCCGGGATTACGATCGCGGCGGCGCGCAGCAATTCCCGCTTGGCCCGCGCCGCGGGGATTTCCGACGAGCGCACGCGCATTCAGGCCACCATGTTCTCCACCGTGCTCGGCGCCGTCGGCATCGTCGTGTTTGCGCAGTCGTATGGATTTCTCCAGTTGTACACGGCGCCGTTGCTCATGGCCTTCCCCGCCGTGGCGTGTCTGCTGATCGGCGGCGCCACGCTCTCGCGCGCGACGCTCTCGCACGTGATCATCGGCACCGTGCTCTTTCAGTCGATCCTCACCGTGGCGCTCCCCGTGACGAGTCAGGTCATCCAAGGTGACATTTCCGAGACCGCGCGCTTGATCATCCAGAATGGGATGATTCTGTACGCGCTCACGCGAAAGAGCGAGGCGTAGCGCCATGCACAAACTCACGCGCTTTGCGGTGCCGCTACTCTTTGCGCTCTTGTGCCTCTTCGGGATCGTCGCAGCGCGCATTTCGCCCGAGTTCTTGGTGCGCGAGATGCTCGTCCGCTTCGGACGCAACGCGCTGCTCGTGCTCTCGCTGCTCGTTCCCATTCTCGCGGGACTCGGACTCAATTTCGGCATCGTGATCGGAGCGATGGCCGGACAGCTCGCGGCGATTTGCGTCACGTACTGGGGACTGCGCGGACCGTTTGGATTCGCCGTCGCGTTCGCCCTCGCCTTGCCCGCCGGCATCGTGGCGGGCCTCGCCACCGGGTGGCTGTTCAACCGCGCAAAGGGCCGCGAAATGGTCACGGGCCTCATCGCCGGGTTCTTCGCGAACGGCGTCTATCAGATCATCTTTCTCTTCGCACTCGGGTCGGTGATCCCCTTCCACAACAGGTCGATGCTCTTGCCTCAAGGATACGGGCTCCGCAACACCGTGGATCTCACCGGCATTCAGTACGCGATGGATGATCTCGTGCGCGTGCAGATCCCCATCGCGGGATCCATGGTGCGCGTGCCGTTCGCGACGTTCGCGGTCATCGCCGTGTTCTGCGCGCTCAACGTGTTCTTCCTGCGTACCAAGCTCGGGCAGGAATTGCGCGCGATGGGACAGGACGCGCACGTCGCCGGAACCGCGGGCATCAACGTGGATCGCAACCGCGTGATCGCCACCGCAATGTCGACGGTCGTGGCGGCGTGGGGGCAGTTGCTGTTCCTGCAGAACATCGGAACGCTCAACACGTACAACTCGCACGAGCAGGTGGGGATGTTCGCCATCGCTGCGTTGCTCGTCTCGGGCGCGACCGTTACGCGGGCGACGGTCCCGCAGGCACTGCTCGGAACGCTTCTCTTCCACACGCTCTTCGTCGTATCCCCGCTCGCCGGGAAGGCGCTCGCGGGCGACGCGCAGATCGGCGAGTACTTCCGCGTGTTCGTGGCGTACGCGGTGATCACGGTCGCACTGGTGCTGCACGCGTGGCAGGCGGCACGGAAGCAGCGGATGCGCTAGCTGGCGCTGTGGGCACGCCGCGTGCCTGTGATACGATCGCGTGGACCATCCTCCGTGATCGAGGAACACGCCATGCCCACACCCCGATCGCTGTGCCGAACGGCGTTGCTCGGTGCGGCGATACTCGCGCACTTCACCGGCGCCGCGCGTGCGGTCGTTCTCGTCTCCGGCAGCGTGTCGGGTACGTGGCGGACGAGCGAGAGTCCCTACGTCATGACGGGCGACGTCACGGTCGCGCCGGGCGAAACGCTGGTCGTCCAACCGGGAGTGACGATCAAAGCAGCCGCGGCGACGGTGTCGTTCGTCGCGATGGGACATCTCCGCGTCCTGGGGACGAGCGCGCAACCCGTCTGGTTCACCGCACTCACCGATGACGTGCACGGCGGCGATACGAACCAGGACAGCACGGCGACCGCACCGGCACCGGGCGCGTGGGCCGGTGTCTCCATTACCAACGGCGGATCGGCCGACCTCGCGCACGCGTGGTTCGCGTACGGCGGCGCGCAGGGATGGCGCAACGTGTGGACGCACCTCGGGCAGGCCGGTCACGTGCGGTGGATCGGTGGCGGATCCGTGTCGTGTGCACGTGCGGGTGTGAACCTGGGGTGTGCGTCGGGAGAGTTCTCGGGACTGCGTGTCTCCGACAACGGTGGCGACGGGTTCAGCGTGTCGTCCAACACGCCGCCGCTCATCGACGCCATGACTGCGACGAACAACGCGGGAGACGCGGTCGCCCTCCGATCGAACCCCGGATCGATCGGCGGAGCGTTCGTCGCCTCCGGAAATGCCTCGAACGGCATTCACGTGTACGGCGTGATCGGCGGGATCGAGCCGCCCGGCGCGTGGACGTGGGCGGCGAATCCCACCGTTCCATACATCCTGCACGATCCGTTTCTGGATGCCGACGATACACTGCGCATCGAAGCGGGTGCGGTCATCAAGGGCGATCGCACCGGTGGCTCGCTGACGGTGCATGGTCACCTGCACGCGGCCGGTACCGGCGAGGCACCCGTCTGGTTCACGTCTCTCGCGGATGACGCGCGCGGCGGCGACACGAACGGCGACTCCGCGAGCACTGCGCCGGAGGCGGGCGACTGGCTCGGCGTATCCGTCGAACTGGACGGAACGGCGGATCTCAATTGGACGGAGTTTGCCTACGGCGGCGCCTTTGGATGGCGATCGTTCTTCACGCTGTTTCCATACTCCGGGCACGTCCGATGGGTGGGCGGCGGGAGTAGCTCCTGTTTGTACGATGGGGCCTTTCTCACGGTGGTCTCGGGGGAGTTTCGCCAACTCGCGTTTCGCGACAATCGGGAGGAGGGTCTCGAGGTCTATAGCTTGCTGCCGCTGATCGTCGACTCGCTCACCGCGGAGCGGAACATCGGGTTCGGTTTCGCGATCACCGGGGGCGCGGGATCCATCGGATCGCTGTCCGGCTCCGGCAACGCGATCGATGGAGCGTACGTGACCGGCACGATCGGCGGGACGGCGCCGAACGGAACGTGGACGTGGTCCGCCAATCCGGCGTTTCCCTTTGTCATCGATCAACCGCTCGTCTTCACGGGAGACACGCTGCAGATCGCCGCAGGCGCGGTCATCAAGGGGCGCGATGCCGCGGCGCGGCTCACAGTGCTCGGACACCTGCGCACGCTCGGGAACGCGCAGGCGCGCGTCGCCTTGACGTCGATCGCGGACGACGCGCGCGGCGGCGACACGAACGCGGACTCGACCGCGCGTGTCCCCGCGCCGGGAGATTGGGACGGCCTCGTCGTCAACTCCACGGGAAGCATGCAGTTCGCGTTCACGGATGTTCTGTACGGCGGCTCGTCGGGACACGCGCAGGTGTCGACGGAGTTCGGGCCGTCGCCCCTCCTGCAGTGGACGGGCGGAACGTGCGCGCACTCGGCCTCGCACGGACTCGACGCACACGCTGTCGCGATTGCACTCGACAGCGTGCGCGTCGCGGGCAACGCGCTCGACGGCGTGCGTGTGCGTGCGATCGAGACGGCGACCATCACCGCATGCGACATCGACTCGAACGGCGCGTTCGGACTCGTCAACCTGCTCGCGACCCCTCTCGCGGACGCGGCCGGTACGTGGTGGGGCGACGCGTCGGGACCCCTCGACTCGACGATCGGCTATCCCGACTACAATCCCACCGGCCTCGGCCAGCGTGTCTCCGACGCCGTGAACTACCGACCCTGGGCCGCGACGCCGAATCTCACCCGTGACGTCACGAGCGTCCTTCGTCCCAGCGATCCAGCGGGCGCCGCGCTGGGCGGCGTGCGACACAGCGGGGGGGCGGTGGTGGCACGGCTCACGCTCGCCGCCGCCGGCCGCGTGCGCGCTGAGTTGACGGACGTCGCCGGCCGATGCGTCTCCGAGTGGGCCGACGCGGCGTACCCGGCGGGCGAGAGCGTACTCGTCCTCCCCCTCCGAGGAACGCCACCCCGCGGGATATACATTCTGCGCGTCGCCGCTCCGCATCACGTGTGGCGAAATCGCGTGCTCCTCGTTGCGGCGCGCTAGCCGACGCGCTCGGACGCGGGCGACACCGAGGCAGCGGTCTTGGCCCCTCCGGGGGGTGCAGTGCGGCTCGATGAACATCCTGCTAGGTTGCGCCGACGGTAGGAGGAACCACCCATGCGAGCATTTCTGACGGCGATCGCGGCTGGAGCTGTCGTGCTGGTGTTCTCCGGATGCGAGGATGCTCTCGCGCCCTATCACCCCGAAATCACGAGTGCGACGGACAACTTCCAGCTCCAGGCCACGGGCGTGCAAAACGTCACGGCCACGCTCACCTACAAGTGGTCGAATACCGGGTCGCGCGCTACGGTGAATCACTCCACCACGGTGACGGCCGGTACGGCACGCGTTGTGATACGCGACGCGGCGAACGCGCACGTGTACGACGCAGCGCTGGTCCCGAGCCTGAACGAGACCACGGAATCCGGCACGTCCGGGCTCTGGACGATCGAGTTGCGGCGGACGAACTACAGCGGCACGCTGAACTTCCGGGTGCAGAAGGTCTAGCGGGTCTCGCCCGCTCCCCGCAGGCCACGCTGCCGTTTCCCGAGCGTCGGCGTGTGTCCGTGAATTGTGCGGTTGCGTTCGGCGCTGCGTTTCCTGAATGACGCCCGGGACCCACCCGGGACCGAACTCCGGTACGCAGGACGCCGCCATGCTCCCCATGGACTCGCCGAATGGAAGCCGTGTGGTACAGTCGGACATGCGTGCAGTACACACCTCGCCGTGTGCCTCCTCACCCTGGAGCACCACGCGTGTCCGAGTCGCCGCTCGAAACGACCGCACAACTTCTCGCCGACATTCGCGCAGGGCATCCCGCCGCGCGCGATCGTCTCGTTCGGCGCTATCTCCCGGTCCTCACGCGCTGGGCACGTGGGCGCCTGCCGGCCACGGCCCGCTCGCTCTCGGAGACGGACGACCTCGTGCAAACCACGCTCGTCCGCGCGCTGAATCACGCGGAGACGTTCGAGGCACAACGCGAGGGCGCGTTCCTCGCGTATCTCCGGCAGATCTGCATGAACGTGATCCGCGACGAGATTCGCCGCGCCTCGGTCCGCCCGATCTCGCGGCAGGAAGACGTGAAGGACGACGTCGTCGCGGCGGCGCCATCGCCGCTCGAGGATGCCATTGGCACGGAGGCTCTCGCACGCTACGAGTCCGCGTTGCAGCAGCTCTCCGACGAGCAGCGCGAGGCGGTCATCCTCTGGGTGGAAATGGGCTACACCTACGAGCAGATCGCGGAGGCGCTCGGCCGCCCGTCGGTGAACGCTGCCCGCATGTTCGTCTCGCGCACGCTCGCGCGTCTCGCCGAGGTGATGCATGAATGAGATGGAACGCGACGAGCTGATTCGTCTCGCGGAAGACCTGGCGAACGGCCGCTCCATCGACTGGGCGAACGCCACATCGTCGACGTCGCCGAGCGTGTTGCGCGCGGTCGAGCAGTTGCGTGTGATCCAGGGCATTCGCCGCGTGCAGTCGTGCACGTGGGGCCCATTCGAGTTGCGCGAACGCCTCGCCACGGGGACGTACGGCGACGTGTACGTCGCGCATGATCCCACTCTCGCGCGCGATGTCGCGCTGAAGCTGTTGCGCGACGACCGCATGTCGGCGCGCGCGCAAACCGCGTTCGTGCAGGAGGCGCGCAAGCTCGCACGCGTGCGGCACGCGAACGTCGTGACGATACACGGCGCCGACGTGCACGACGATCGCGCGGGGCTCTGGATGGAACTCGTGCGCGGTCGCACGCTCGAGGAGATCCTCCGCGAGCACGGCCCGCTGAGCGCGGCGGAGGCCTCGCGCATCGGCGTGGAGCTATGCGGCGCCCTGGCGGCGATTCACGCGGCGGGCCTCGTCCACCGCGACGTCAAGACCACGAACGTCGTGCGCGAAGACGGTGGCCGTATCGTCCTCATGGATCTCGGCGCCGCCGTGGACCTGGCGCGCGACGACTCTTCCCTCGGCGAAGGAACGCCGCTGTACCTGTCGCCGGAGCGCGTGGCGGGACGCGAGGCGACGCCCGCGGACGATGTCTACGCGCTCGGCGTGGTGCTCTATCGCCTCGTCACGGGACGCTACCCCGTGGACGCGCGCTCGTGGGCGGATCTCATCGCGCGTCCGCGCACCTCGCTCCGCGACGCGCGCGCCGATCTGCCTGCCGACTTCGTGCGCGCGATCGATCGCGCGCTGTCCGACGATCCGTCGGCGCGCTTCGCCACCGCAGGAGAGTTGGAGCGTGCGCTCGCCGGGGCAACTACGACGCCGCATACACGCACCACGCGGCCGCGCCTTCTGTGGGCGGCGGGCGTCGTGCTCGTGCTCGCCGCGGCCGGTGCGCTCGTGGCGCGCGCGCCGCGCACGCGCCCCGCACCGTCGCCGGCGTCCGCGCCCGCGCCGGTCCAGCGCGGCCCGCTCACCGCGCGCGCGACGCTCACGCGCATCACGTCGGCCGGCGACTCGCCTCTGTCGTCGGGCGATCGCATCCGTCCCGGCGATGCGCTGTCTCTCACGTTCTCCTCGGCGGAATCCGTCTACGCGTACGTGATCGACGAGGATGCGGCGGGCACGGCCACCGTGCTCTTCCCCGCGCCCGGTTTGGACCGCGTGAATCCGCTGCCCCCCAGCGCGACACACCGCCTCCCCGGCGCGGTCGCCGGCACGACCAAGTACTGGCAAGTCACGAGCGCTGGTGGGCGCGAGGTCATCACGGTGATCGCGAGCCGCACCCCGCTCACCGAATTCGAGGCTGACATCGCACAACTTGCGCAGGCAGCGCCCGGCGCACCCCTGCGGTATGCTTCCTTGAGCGCACCGGCCGTTCGACGTCTGCGTGGCATCGCCTCGCTCGCCGACGCGCCGCGCACCACCGAGCGACCGCTCGGCGACGCCGTGCGCCGCGCCGCGTCCGACACGCCGGACATCTGGACGTGGCAGACAACATTGCAGAACCCCTGAGGATCGCATCGCTCATGCACGCTCGCACGCTCATCGCGCTTCTCGCGGCACTTCTCGCAAGTGCGGCCTGCGCACACGCGAAACCCGACTCCACGAAGGTCTACGCACAGCCCGTGGGCGGCGACGGCGACCAAACATCCGGCGAGCCGCAGGAAGGCGATCCGCCGCGTGCTTTCCCCTTCCCGATCGACATCTGGGATTTCACCAACGGATCGCAGGGATGGGCCGTGGTCGACGGAACGGAAAACTCCACCACGGAGGGGCAAACGCAAGATCTCTCCAACGTTCCGGGGAGTCGCGGCAATTCGTTCGGCGGCGATCTCACGCCAGGTCTGGCGCCGGGATTCGTGGGCAAGGTGGCGTGGACGGGTCGTCTCGGAACGACCGCGTGCGGTCCGGCTGCCTGCTATCCGGGATACTCCAACGACCTGCATCAACTGTTCTTCAAGAGCTACACCGTGCCGCCCGGCGGCGGAACGATGCGATTCAAATACCGCGTGGACGCCGAAGCGGGATACGACTTCGTGCGCGTTGTCGTGTCGCGCGCGGGGCCGCCGATCGTCACGTCGACCGGCGCGTACAAGCTGCCGGGCACACCGGCGCAACGGGACACGCTCACGACGTTGACGGGATTTGCCGAAGGCACGCGCATTCTCCCGCTGTTCGCCTACGGGAGTCAGACCATCTGCATCATGTTCTTGTCCGAGGCCGACGGTGCGTTTTCCGACGAAGACTGCGGCTACGATTCGCGCGACGGCCTGTGGGAGTGCGACAGTCTGGTCGTCGGCAACGACGTCACGTCGTGGGACGCCGGGACCAACGGGTGGACCTTCGGGCGCATCGCCGGCGTGGGCGCGGTCGGCGGCGTGTACGCGCTCTCGTCGCTCCCGGTGGCGGATCCCTGTCCGGCGTCGTGCTCGCTCGAGGGGAACGTCTTCGTGATGAGCGACCCCTTCGATACCGTTCCGCACCCGGCCGGCCAGAACGAGTTCATGCTCTCGCCGGTGATCGATCTGACCGGCGTTCCCT
>CAZEPH010000039.1:0-12082 GCA_964514075.1 uncultured bacterium
GTGCGTGTCCCCACGCAACGAATCCGCGAGACGCACCACAAGGGGGAAGCGCCGGTCGCCCTCGAACAACTCACCGGCCGTCCGCCCGGCCAGCGCCGTCTGTATCACCTCCTGCACGTCGTCCACGCTCAGGCCGTAGCGCGAGATCGCCTCGCGATTCACGTCGATGCTGAGAGTCGGGAGCCCGCTGACCTGCTCCACCTTCACGTCCCCCGCCCCCGGCACGTCACGCAGCACGCGCGCAATGGACTCCGCGGTGCGCACCATCGTGTCCAGATCGTCCCCGAAGACCTTCACCGCGACGTCCGAGCGCACGCCGGCGATGAGCTCGTTGAAGCGCAGCTGAATCGGCTGGCTGAATTCGTACTGGTTCCCCGGAACGTTTGCGAGCGCCGCGCTCAGTGCCGCCAGAAGCTCCGGCTTGGTCCGGCGCGGAGTCGGCCACTCGTGCCGCGGCCGGAGGATCACGAACATGTCCGTGAGGTTGGGCGGCATCGGATCCGTCGCCACCTCCGCCGTGCCCGTGCGGGAGAACACGCGTGCGACCTCCGGAAAGCGCATCAGCTCTTTCTCCACCTGCGCCTGCATGTGCAGCGACTGCTCCAAGCTCGCGCCGGGAATACGCAGCACCTGCACAGCCAGATCGCCCTCATCGAGCGTGGGAACGAACTCGCTTCCGAGACGCGTCGCCAGGGCCATGCACACGGCAACGAACACGGCTGCCGCCGCGACCACCAGGCGTCGCCGGCGCAGCGCGAATCGCAGCGACGGCTCGTAGAGTCGCTGCACGACGCGAAAGGCTGGACTTTCCTTCTCGGAGAGCCGGCCGCGCAAGAGCAACGCCAGGAGTGCAGGCACGACGGTGAAGGTGATGATCAGCGCACCGAACAAGGCCAGAAGGACGACTTGCGCCATCGGCCGGAACATCTTCCCTTCGACTCCCGTGAGCGTCAGGATGGGCACGTAGACGATCATGATGATCAACACGCCGAAGACGGTCGGACGTGCGACCTCCGCCGATCCGAGCCATGTCTCGTGCAGACGTTCACGCAGCGCGAGCACACGCCCCGCGCGCGACTGCGCGTGTGCCAGACGGCGCACGATGTTCTCCACCATCACCACGGCGCCGTCCACGATGATGCCGAAGTCGATGGCGCCGAGACTCAAGAGATTGGCGCTGATGCGGCCCTGCATCATGCCGAGCGCCGCAAACAACATCGAGAGCGGGATCACGCACGCCACCACGAGCGCGGCGCGCGCGTTGCCGAGAAGCGCGAAGAGCACGGCGACCACGAGCAACGCCCCTTCTAGCAGGTTCTTGCGCACCGTCTCGAGCGTCGCATCCACGAGCGACGTGCGCGAGTAGACGGGACGCGCGAGGACCCCGGGTGGCAGCGTGCGATTCACCTCCGCCAGCCGTCGGGCCACGTCGTGCGCCACCGTTCGGCTGTTCTCTCCGAGCAACATGAACGCCGTCCCGAGGACCACCTCCGCGCCGTTCTCGAGCGCCGCGCCCGTGCGCAGTTCGTGCCCGATGCCGACGTCGGCGACGTCGTGCACGTGGATCGGCACGCCGTCGCGCGAGGCGATGACGACCGCGCGAATGTCGGAGACTGTGGACAGGCGTCCGTCCGAGCGCACGGTGTATTGCTCCCCGCCGCGCTCGACGTAGCCCGCACCCACCGCGTTGTTGTTCTCGTGAATCGCGCGCAGCACATCGTGGAGCGACAGGCCGTAGGCCGACAAACGCGCGGGGTCTGGCCGCACGTGGTATTGCTTCTCGTACCCGCCGATGGTGTTGACTTCCGTGACGCCCGGCACCGTGCGCAGTTGTGGCTTGATGATCCACTCCTGGATCTCGCGCAGGTCGGTGAGCGCGTAGGGCGCACCGTCCGCGCGCCGTGCAGCGGGCTGCGCCTCCACCGTCCACATGAAGATCTCGCCGAGACCCGTGGAGATTGGCCCCATCTCTATGTCCGCGCTGCCCGCGGGCAGCGCCCCGCGTACCGATTGCAGGCGTTCATTCACGAGCTGGCGGGCGAAGTACACGTTCGTTCCGTCGCGGAAGATCACCGTCACCTGCGATAGGCCGTATCGAGAGAGCGACCGCGTGTGCGTCACGCGCGGCAGGCCGCTCATCGCCACCTCGATGGGCGCGCTGATCTGTCTCTCGATCTCGAATGGCGAAAGGCCGTCCACCGCCGTGTTGATCTGCACCTGCACGTTCGTGATGTCAGGAACGGCGTCGATCGGCAGGTGGGTGAAACGCGCAAGCGTGAGCGCGACGAAACCGAGCGCTGCCAGCACGATGAAGACGCGCGCGCGGATCGACGCGCGCAACACCGCGCTCAGTGCGCCGTGAGGTTCCGGGGGGGAGGCGCTAGTGGTCATGCTCTGCCTCCCCCTTGCCCAACTCGGACTTGAGCACGAACGCGCCGCGCATCACGATGCGGTCGCCCGCCTGCAGTCCGTCGAGCACTTCCGCCGTGCGTCCGTCGCGCCGGCCCACGCGGAGATGGGTGAGCGCGAACGTCGTGTCGGATGTCGCACGAAACGCCGCGTCTCCCTGCGGGGTTCGGACGAGCGCCTCCTCCGGCACGCTCACCAACGCATGCGTGCGCTCGACGTCGATGTCCGCCGTAACGAACATGCCGGGCAGCCACGCGCCCCGGGCGTTGTCGAGCGTGACGCGTGCGAACGTCGTGCGCGTGTCCTGCTCCAGCAGCGGGCCGAGATAGTCGATGCGCCCGCGCACCTCCGGTCCGCCGTTTCCGTGCGCGACCACGTGCACACTCTGTCCGACGGCGATCCGCCCCAGGTACTGCGGATACACAGCGATTTCGATCCACAACGTACGCAGGTCCGTGACGCGGCAGAGCACGTCTTCGGCATCGACGACCTGTCCCGCCGCTACGTCACGCGCGACGATCGTGCCGGTGAGCGGTGCGGTGACTGTGTAGTCGGTCAGGCTCTCGCTGCCGTGCACGACCGCGAGCGCTTCCCCCGCCCGCACGTTCTGTCCCAAGTGCTTTGTGACGGAACGCAACACGCCGGGATAGCGCGGGCGTACGTCGACGGTGCGTTCGCCGTTCAGGCGCACCTCGCCGGGCGCCGAGATGATATCGACCACCTCTCCGGGCCCGGCCGGTCCGACCTCGATGCCTCCGTTGCGAACCGCGGCGCGCGTCAGCGTCACGACACCCTCGTCGTGCGCCTCCTCTTCGTGCACGGCGGCCTCGCGCTCCGTGCGCGCCGCGCAGGCGCTCAGCACGAACGCGAGAGCGCACACCGCGAGTCGTCTGTCTCGCATCATTCGATCTCCCCGAGGGTGCGTGCGTATTCCAGATACGCGCTCCATGCGTCCACCGTGGCTTCTGCAATCGAGCGCTCGACGTCGAGAAATGCGCGTTGCGCGTCGAGCACCTCGAGGTACGCCGACCGACCGGTCCGATACGCGTCGGTGACGGACGACAGCGCGGACGCCAACGCGGGACGCGATGTGCCCTGCAAGACGTCGAGGCGGCGACGTGCAGCCTCCGCCCGTGCCGCGGCCGCGTGAACGATGCGACGCATCTGCACGCGGGCGCTCGCAGAGCGCTGTGCTGCGGCACGTTCGTCGTGCTGCGCCGCGGCCAACGCGCCGGTGAGACCGCCCGCTTGGCCGAGCGGAATCTCCACGGAGACCATCGCGCCGACCCCCCCCGACTCCGCGAGATGCCGCACACCGACACGCGCATCAACGTCCGTGGTCCGCTGCGCGCGAATCAGCGCGTGCTGCGCACGGGACACGCGAACGTCCGCCTCCGCGAGGGCGACGAGCGGATGACGCTCCAGGGCCGCATCCAGCGATTCGGCGGACACCGCGACGCGCACGGGCATTGCCGGCAGGTCGATCCGGCCCGTCGTCGTGTCGCCGTCGCTCCAGAGCGCGTGCAGTGCAGACCACGCTGCCGCGCGAGCCGCGAGCCTGTGTTCGGACTCCGCGTGCGCCATCGCGCGTGCCGCCTCCGCACGCGCGACGTCGGCGCGAGACGTGGCGCCAGCACGATGTCGCATCCGCACGACGTCCTCCGTCTCCGCGGCGAGGCGCGCAGACGTTTCGGCGAGAGCGACGTGCTGGTCGGCGATCCACGCTGCGAGACACGCTTCGTCCACCGCCGCGAGAACGTCGCGCGCGTGCGTTGCGATCTCCGCCGTTGCCGCGTCTGCTTGCGCGTCGGCCGCCTCCCAGCGCCGCCGGCGATCGCCGCCGCGCTCCACGACGCGCGCGATCTCCACTGTGGATTCCGCCGCATCCCGGCCCAGGTTCTCCGCGGACACCGAGAGACGAAACGGCGCGCCGCGCGCCGCGTCGCGCACTCGTGCGAGCGATGCGTCTGCACGAGAGGCCGCCAGACGCAGGTCGAGGTTGTGTGCGCGCGCGCGCGCACGCGCCTCGCTCAGGGTGAGCGAGTGTGTCGCCACGGGCCACGCCAGGCATAACGGAAGCGCCGTCACCAAGACGGCACGATGAATCAACATGCGAAACCCCTCACGTGCACATGCTTCAACGCGCCCGGCGCGCCCGCGCCGGGTCAGGATCGTGACGGGAGAAGCGGAATCAGATCAGGAGAATGGGCAGACGATCAGGCGGGAAGACGGCGCGCGGGGTGTGCGCGCGGCCGGGCGACGTTCGCACGCCGCGGCAGACCGCACGTGGATCGACGTCGAGGAGACTGTACGCGTCGCACGACGGCGCGAACGTGCCTGCGCCCTCGCGCGCTGTGGTGCCCGTGGCCGTCGAAAGGAGCGGGACGTCCGTGCAGCCCTCGCGTGGGCCGACGCAGTCGTCCGTGCACGCGTCGCGGTCACGGGCGGCGGAGAGCTGGTCGCATCCGGCGTATTCCACTTGCGCATGCGTGCCCGGCGCGATGCACAGCACAGCGCCCTGCATCGACGGAATGCACGGAAGGAGCACGGCGACGACGCTGAGTGCGGCCAGCAAGCGGCGGAACATGCATGCGATCGTGCCGATCGAGGACCCCTGCTGTCAACACACCTCTCCGGTCGCGCGGGAACAATTCCCCTCCTCCCCCTCTCCTAGCACCGCACACCCCACGATCCGCGCAGCGCAACCACATCAGCAGGAAGGTGACATCGACGATGCGCACGCACGCGATCTCTGTCGCTCTCAGCGCCGTCGCGGCGATGGCCGCGTTCACGCTGGGAGGATGCAACTCTCCCACATCCACCACGCAGAACGCGCCGCTCATTCCTGCGGAGGGCACCATCGCCGTGGATGACGGCATCGTGATGGAAGTGGATTCCACCGCTCCGGCGATCTCCATCAACGGCGGAGTCTGCCCCGAACTGGCCGACGCCCGCACGCTGGTGCGACTCTTCGTCAACAAAGAGGTCGAGCTCGCGATGAAGTTCCTGCGTGAATCGGCCGGCGCGAGCCCCACACGCGTGAACGACACGACGTGGGAGTGGCAGCTCCGCACTGCGCTCACGATCGACGGTCACGCACAGCCGTTCAGCGGGGTGCTGACGGCGACCACGGCCGACGTGGGCTTCACGTACACGCTCTCCGTCACCGGCCGGCTGCGCGATCGGCAACTGGAGAACTTCGTCCTGCTCTCAGGCAGTGCGAGCGCCAACGCCGCCGGCGGAAGCTGGGTAATTCACGACACGCGCTTCGAGGATGGACGCACGCTCGAAGTAATTACGTGGAATCGGGCCGTGGGCACCTCCGACAAGGACGGGAATTTCACCTTGTCGCACGAGTCCGTGGACGGGAGCGCGCTCCACACGTCGCGAGACGGCGACATGGTGACGTACACGATCGCACTCACCGGGACGGTGCAGGATCTGACGGCCGGAAGTTACGCGATTACGGTCAATCGCAGCACACGCGCGGGTTCCATGAGCGGCCCGGACGCCGCACAGTTCTGCTGGGACTCGGCGGGCAGCTGTGTCGCCTGCCCGTAGCGCCGGGCAACAAGCGCTCCGGGGTTGTCGCAGACCCCGGAGCGTTTTCCTATGCGACGCGCGCGCCAGCCTTCGCGAACACCTCTCGCAAGACGCTGCGATGGCAACGCGCTTCGTCCTCGCAGTAGCATCCGACGGAGAAGTTCGCCTTGTGTGAGAGTGCAGCCAGCGTGGCGATGAGATGCACGCGGTCTGTCTCACGCAACTCCGCACGGAAACGGCGCACGAACGTGCGCCACGCAGCCTCGTCGCGTGCGGCAAGCGCGAGTTTCACGAGCGGTTCGCTTGGGGAGAGCTCCGGCAACCACGTGTCGTAGAAGTCGCGCCGCGCAAACTCCACCTTCGACACACCGCGCGGCGGCCGCCGCACCGTGCCGATGCGCACGCCCTCCTGCGCGTGACGCGGACTGCCCAGGCGCACGATGCGGAGCACTACAGCAGTCCGCGCGCCCACGTCTGCGCGCTGAAGTCGAACGCAAACCCGTCCGGGTGATACTGTCCGGACGGCGGGTCGATGATGTAGCGTCCGCGCTCGCGGCCCGCGATGATCTCGTTCAGCCCGGCGATCGCCGCGTCCACGTCCGCACGTGTGTTGTAGATGCCGAATGACATGCGCGCCGCGCCCGGAATGGACGCGTAGTTGTGTTTGCGAATCTCCTCGCGACACTGCCGGGCGCTCTCCTCCGTCATTTCGAGCAGATGCAACAAGAACGGATGCGCGCAGAAGCAGCCGTTGCGAATGGCCACCGCGTGCTCGTACGTGAGAATCGCCGCGACGCGGGCGTGCGGCTGCCCGCCGATGTTGAAGCTCACCACGCCGAGCCGGTCGTCCACCCCCTCGCCGCACGTCGTCGAGCCGTAAATGCGCACGCCGAGCACGTCCTTCAACTGCGCGAGCGCGTAGCACGTGAGGTCGCGCTCGTGCGCTTCGATCGCCGGCATGCCGATGCGCATCATCTCGCGAATCGCTGCGGTGAGCGCCACGACGCCCACCACGTTCGGCGACCCCGCTTCTTCCACATGCGGCGCCTCGGACCAGATGATCTCGTCTTCCATGACGATGTCCACGGTCCCGCCGCCGACGTACGCCGGAGGGCCGTCCTCGAAGAACTCGCACGGTCCGACCATCACGCCCGTGCCGAACGGCGCGTACATCTTGTGCGCGGAGAACACCACGAAGTCCAGCGCGTCGTCATCGCCGGGGCGTCCCATGCGAATGCTGCGATGCGGCGCGAGCTGCGCGGCGTCCACGAGAATGCGCGCGCCGTAGCGATGCGCGATGCGCGCGATCTCGTGAATGGGCGGCACCACGCCCGTCACGTTCGATCCGCCGCAGAGCGCGATCAAACGCACACGCTTTCCGTAGCGGCGCAATTGTTCGTCGAGATGCTCCAGGTCGATGTGCCCCGCGTCGTCCACGTCGAGATATTCGAGCTGCGTGCGCATGCGCCACGGCAGGATGTTCGAGTGATGTTCGATCATCGTCGACAGAACAACCGCGTCTTCCTCGCGCCCGATGCGAAATGCGAGCGCGTTGATCGCCTCCGTCGTGTTCTTGCTGAACATCACCGCGTGATGCGCGGGGTCGGCGCCGAGGAAGTCGCACACCGCGGTGCGCCCGGCCTCGTAGAGCGCGGTGGAGAGCTGCGACTTGTATCCCGCTCCGCGGTGAATGCTGGAATACCACGGCAGGAAGTCGTTCACCGCTTGCATCACGGGACGCAGCGTGGGCGTGCTCGCCGCGTTATCGAGGTTGACGTACGGCTTCATTTCGCCGCTGAGCGTGGGAACGAGCTCGTCGGCGCCAACGATCTGCGCGCGCAAGGCGAGAGTGTCGTACGGGGAAGCGGCCGTCGGCGTCATCGAACGAAGCTCCTGTGGGTGATCAGCGGCCCCAGCGATACGCCGCCACAGCGGACACACCGCCGATTGCAATGCCGGAGAGAAACTGCGGGTACGCGGTGGTGCGGCTCGCGATCCACGCGAGCACCGTGAGCGCGATGCCCGCACCGACGCCCGCGAGCAACGTCGGCGAGAAGCGCTGCGTGCGCGCGGCGACGAGTCCGGCGACGAGGCCGATCGCGGCGCCGCGTGCCAGGCCTCCCGCGAGATCGATCATCGGAACGCCGCTGCCGCGCGCCAGCGCAGGTGCACCGAATCCATCCAGCGCGCCGAGGATCAGTCCAGCGAGCAGTCCGATGAGCGTCTTGGGCACGAGTCTCCCGCAGTGTTGAGGCACTCCACGGCAATCGACGACGGCGCTCACGTCACTGTATCAACGGCGGGGCGGAGCGGCAATCACCCGCGCAACCAAAGGAACGCAATGCATGCACCCTCCTTACCATATCCCGCCTGGCGCTTTGCGGAGCACTCTTGCACGGAGGGAGGTGATGCGATGTGACGCGACCCATACGACTCGTGTGCGCCCTCGCCGCGTGCGCTGCGTTGGGCGGATGTCTCAGCGGACCGACCGGTCCCACGCCCGCGGAGATCACTGGAACGTGGCAGGCGACGTCGTACGTATATCTGAACAAGAATGGCCTGGATGACTACGACATGATTGCAGCCGGCGGCAGCGCGACGCTCGTCCTCCGCGCGGACAAATCCGCCGAGTTGCGTCGCACGCGGCCGGGACAGGCGCCCGAGGTGATTCCCGGCACGTGGATGCTCGACGCGGAGCGCTTCGGTTTCATCCTCGGGCCCGGCAACGACTGGAACTTTGAGGTGAAGCTCACCGGCAACACGCTGCGGCTCACCGACTGCATCATGTCATACGACTTTCATGATGACGGCACGATGGAGCAGGCCGAGTGGCAAATGACGCTGACGCGATAGCTACCGCGGCTGATGCTCCGGCCTCAGAAGATCGAGCACGGTCTTGACGGGCGTGAACACGTCGCCCGGCACCTCGACGAAGACCGTGCGCCAGTGCGCCATCGCGCCGTTCCACAAGCCGGGGCGCTCGAGTGCGAGCAGCTCGCGCCCGCCATGCGATTTCTTTGTGATGATCACCGCGTCTGGATCGATGAACTCGCGCAGGTCAAAGGCCGCGCCGGTGCGCGCGTCGCGCAGCGCGCATGCGAGGAACACTGGGTTGAAGTGCGTGCTGCGTGCGAGGAGCGCGCTCTGCTTGGCGTCGTGCGCGTCGACTTGCGCGGACTCGACGATCTGCGCGCCGCCGTCGTGCAACCAAAACGGGCCGCCGCCCGGCTCGCCCGTGTTGGGCACCATGCCGCACACGCGCACGGGGCGCGCGTCATCGCGCTCGAGTTCCGCGAGGAGCCGACCGATCACGATGCGCGTCCATCGCTCGGTGCTCGCGCGCAGGTGATCCGGCACGACGTTATCGATGTTCTTCACGAAAACGATGTCTGCGCCGCGCTCGCCGAGTGCGTGCAGGTTGTCGATGAGCGCGCCGTGACCGGCGGGGCGAAAGAGCAGCGCGCCGTGCTCGTCGCGAAACGGCGCACCGTGTGCGTCGACGGCGATCGTGTCGGTGGACGGACTCTGCGTGGAGTACGTGATGTCGAAGCGTGCGCCGGTGCGTGCCTCGTGCGCGGGGCCGCGCCGTGATGCGATCGCGCGAAACGCGTCGGCGGCGCGATCGCCCACGGTGAAGTGCACGCGGGCCGTGTGCGCTGTGTCCGCAACGAGAGCGGCCGCTTCCACGAGGTGTTCTTCGAACGGCGTGCGCACGTCGCCGTCCGCGTAGCGATGAAAGGGGATGAGACCTTTCGGTTCGTTCGCGTAGCGTTCGAGGAGCACATCGATGTTGGCGGCGGCGAAAGCAAAGCGCTGCACGTTCTCGGTGAACGCGCGCACCGCGGACGGATCGCGCGCGAGGAGGTCCTTGAACATGCGGCTCGCCGCCCCGGAGGCGGGCACGAACTTGCTCACGCGTCCTTCTCCTGTCGCGGCGCGCGCGCGGGCGATGAGTGCCTCGGCGCGTGTGTCGTCGATGCGTTCGATCCCGTCTCCGATCGTGCACGGCCGATCGAGCTGCGCGTACCGCGCGGGGCTCGTGAGAACGCGGAGTTGCCGGTCGGCTTCGTCGAGCGGGATGCCGCGCCGCGCGAACTCCGCACGGTCGGCGTCGGTCCAGTGTGCGGTCATGCGGTGCACTGTGCCGCGTGGCGCGCCGCGCGCGCAATGGCCTCGTGCGGCCCCTTGCGCACGGCGGACAGATGCGGGCACGCTGCGCGGCATGACACAGCCACTCGACATGTCTCCGCAGGACTTTCGCGCACTCGGTCACGCGGTCGTGGACCGCATCGCACGCTATCTCGAAACGCTACCGCACTCACCCGTCACGCCGGGGGAGACGGTGCCGCAGGTCCGCGCCGCGCTCGACGCCGCGCGCCCGCTGCCGCAGCACGGCGAAGCGGCGGACGTTGCGATGCGCGAAGCGCTGGACCTGGTGTTCGCACACTCGCTCTTCGACGGACACCCGCGCTTCTGGGGCTACATCATCGGGTCGCCGTCCCCGATCGGCGCGCTCGGTGACTTGATCGCCGCGAGCGTGAACCCGAATCTCGGCGGATGGTCCATCGCACCGATCGCCACGGAAATCGAGCTGCAATCCGTGCGATGGATCGCGGAGTTGATCGGATACGACGCGGCGTGCGGAGGCATTCTTACGAGCGGCGGCAATGCGGCGAACTTCGTCGGTTTTCTGTGCGCGCTGCGCGGCGCGCGCGGGACGAAGCCGCTCGTGTACGCCTCGAGCGAAACGCACACGTGGATCGACAAGGCGGTGGACCTATCCGGGCTCGGCGCGGAGGCGTTTCGCCGCGTGCCGGTGGACGGCGAGCGACGGCTCGACGCGCGTGCACTCGAGCAGATGATCGCGGAGGATCGCGCGCGCGGCGACGGGCGCACACCGCGCATCATCGTCGGCTCCGCCGGGACGGTGAGCACCGGAGCGGTGGATCCGCTGCGCGAGCTGCACCGCATCGCGCGCGCGAATGATATGTGGTTTCACGTGGACGGCGCGTACGGCGCGGTGGCCGCGGTGCTTCCCGAAGCGGATGCCGACCTGCGCGCGCTCGCGCTCGCGGACTCCGTCGCGGTGGATCCGCACAAGTGGCTCTACGCGCCGATCGAAGCGGGCTGCGCGCTCGTGCGTTCGCGCGAGGTGTTGCGCGACACGTTCGCGCATCGTCCGCCGTACTATCCGCAGCCCGAGGACGGCCCCGATGCGCCGGTGAACCTCCACGAGTACGGCATGCAGAACTCGCGGCACTTCCGCGCGCTGAAGGTGTGGCTCAACCTGCGATGCGCGGGTCGTGCGGGGTACGAGGAGATGGTGCGCGCGGACATCGCGCACGCGCGACGGTTGTCCGACGCGATGGCCGCGCATCCCGAGATGGAGGCGTGCACGCAGAGCCTGAGCATCACGACGTTTCGCTGCGTTCCGCCGGCGCTCCACGATAACGAGGAGCGGCTGAATGCTCTAAACCGCGAGGTGCTCGCGCGCGTGCAGCGCGGCGGGGAGTATTTCGTGACGAACGCGCTCCTCGGCGATCGCTTCGCGCTGCGCGCGTGCATCGTGAACTTTCGCACGACCGACGCGGACGTGGACCATGCGCCGGAGGTGTTTGCGCGGTGTGCGCGGGAAGTGCTGGTTCGCTAGAAAAGAGGGGCGTCGTCGTGCACTGGCGTCGGGCGAGAGCAGGGTCGCGTGCATGGTCGCGCGTTCCGCGCTCCACCTCGGCCAGCTCGCGTTCCATGACCGCCCCTGCCACCACGTCTCGTCTGCGCTGCATGAGACTCTCCCACTCCGCCCCGTACGCCAAACTCTGGGAAGGGATGTGTCTCCCTCATGTTGCCGGAGAGGGCCGCCGGAAGGGACTCGGTAAGTCACCGCCTTGCGCGTCGCGGGGCTATTCTGCTTACCTGGAACAATCTAAATCGGCGGAGGAACTGCGGCATGAATCGGAGAAACGGAGCACCTGCGATTCGTTGCCAAGGGGCAGCGTGCTTGGTGACAGGGTCAATCACGCTATCCGTCTCGGGAGAGAAGTTCTCTCCTGGGCTGTATACTCATAGTTAGGCGCAGGGAAACGCGCCTGGACTTGACGCCGGCAGGAGTTCTGGCTACAATATAGCCAGA
>CAZEPH010000040.1:0-11689 GCA_964514075.1 uncultured bacterium
GTGGCCGTCGCAGGTCACCGTGTCCGTCGAGAACCCGCCGGCGCCGGCCGTTGCGCACGTCGAGCACCCGCTCGCACCGAAGATGGACCTCACCGTGGGAGACGGGAAGGACGCGTTCCACCTCTCCGGGGCGGTGGGCATCGTCGTGTTCCTGGGCGTGATGACGCTCCTGCCCGCGCTCTTCCTTCTCATGACGAGTTTCACGCGTGTGCTGATCGTGTTGCACTTCGTCCGCTCGGCGATCGGCGCGCAAACCACGCCGCCGTCTCAACTCCTGGTGGCGATCGCCGTGTTGCTCACGGGCGTCATCATGCATCCCGTGCTGGAGGAGACGAACCGCATCGCGGTACAGCCGTACCTGAACGGACAGATCCCGCAGGTGGAGGCGTACAAGCGTGCACTCACACCGTTCCGCACGTTCATGCTCGACAACGTGCGCGAGCGCGACCTCGAGACGTTCACCGCGATGAGCGGCGACGACGAGCGCGCGGAGACGATCGACGACGTGCCCACGGTGACCGTCGTGTCCGCGTTCGTGACGAGCGAGTTGCGCACGGCGTTTCAAATGGGCTTCGTGATCTTCCTGCCGTTCGTCGTCGTGGATCTCATCGTGGCGTCGGTGCTCATGAGTCTCGGCATGTTCATGCTCCCGCCCGTCATGATCTCGCTGCCGTTCAAGCTCTTGCTGTTCGTGCTCGCGGACGGATGGACCTTGGTCGTGCAGAACCTCGTCCAGAGTTTCCGCTCATGACCAGCGCCTTCTCCGTCGACCTCATCCGGCACGCGATCCTGCTCTCGTTGATGATCGCCGCCCCGCTGCTGCTCACCGCGCTCGTGGTCGGCTTGATCGTGAGCTTGATCCAAGCGGTGACGCAGTTGCAGGAGCAGACGCTGTCGTTCATCCCGAAGGTGCTCTGCGTCGTTGCGATGTTCCTGTTCCTGCTGCCATGGATGCAGCAGCAACTCGTCGAGTACATCATGGGAGCGATCCGCACGCTCCCCACGCTGGGACGCTGATGCAGGGCCTCCTCCCGTTCCTCACCGACCCCGCACAGTGGCCCGTGTTCGTGCTCGTGTCCGCGCGCGTGACCGGCCTCATGCTGATCAGTCCGATGTGGTCCATGGTCACGATGCCGCGCGCGATCCGCGGCGCGCTCACCGTGGTGCTGACGCTGGCCGTGATGCAGCACGCCCCCGCGTACGAACTGCCCGCGGAGCTCGTGCAGCTTCCGCTGCCGATCGCGCTCGAAATGGTGATCGGGATCGCCATCGGACTCACCGCGGCGGTCATCATGAACGGCGTGGCGATGGCGGGCGAGGTGGTGTCGCTGCAAACGGGGTTGTCGCTCGGTCCCGCCCTCGCGCCGATGCTCGACACGCAGGTCTCCGGCCTGGGGCAAATCAAGAGCACGCTCGCGACGATGCTGTACCTGTCGATTGGCGGGCATCTCTTCCTGATCACAGGGCTCGCGGAGAGCCTGCAGATCGTGCCGCCGGGATCCGCGGTGAACCTGCCGCTCGGCGCACGTACAGCGGTGGACGTCGCAGGTACCGTGTTCTCGACCGGCGTGCGCGCGGCGGCGCCGATCATGGTCACGCTCCTCCTGGTGAACGTCGCGCTCGCGCTGATCGGACGCGCGGTGCCGCAGTTCAACACGATGATGGTCTCGTTTCCCGTTCACATCGGCGTCGGCCTTCTGATGTTCGGTGCGTGCGTGCCCGTTCTCGCCGGCGTTATCGGCGGATGGGTGAACGCGCTCCCGGGCACGATCGATCACGTCGTGCACAGCCTCGCACCCGTGAACACGGCACGGTAGACGCGTGGCGGATCGCGACAACGCGCAAGAGCGCACCGAACAACCGACCCATCGACGCCGGGATCACGCGCGGAACGAAGGACAGATCGCGCGGAGCCCGGAGCTGTCGGCCGCGGTCACGTTCCTCGCCGGCACCGCGATCCTCGCGGTTGCGGGTGGTGCGCGCGTGAGCGCGTACGCGGTGGACGTCATGCGCGCGAGCGCCGACGCGCTCTCCGCCGGGCCGATCACGCCGGGCGGCGCGATCGATCTGGTGCGCGCGACGACGCGCGGCCTCGTGTCCGCACTCCTTCCGTTCAGTGTGGGTGTGGCCGGGATGACGGTCGCCGTGGGTCTCGTGCAGACACGCGGCCTCTTCGCCCCGTCGCTCCTGCAGCCGAAGTGGAACCGCGTCGATCCGCTCGCGGGGTTGCGCCGGTTGTGGACGTTCGACTCCGTCATCACGCTGCTCAAGTCGGTTCTGAAGATCGCGGCGCTGGGACTCCTCACGTACTGGGTCATCGCCGGCAGCTGGCGCGAGCTCACGTCGCTCTCGGATACCAGCGTGAGCGATCTCGCGCTCGTCCTGCGCGCGCTCGTCGTGCGCCTCGCCGTGATCACGGGTCTCGCATTCGCCGTCATCGCCGGCGCGGACTACGCGTACCAGTGGCACCGCACCGAGAAGCAACTCCGCATGACGCGCCAGGAGATCATCGAAGAGCACCGGGAGAGCGAAGGCGATCCCCGCGTGAAGGCGCGCATCCTGTCGCTGGCGCGCGCGCGGGCGCGGCGTCGCATGTTGCAAGCCGTTCCGACCGCGGACGTGGTCGTCGTGAACCCGACGCGCATCGCGGTCGCCCTCAAGTACGACACCGGCGTCGCACCGGCGCCGATGATCGTGGCGATGGGACAGCGCAAGCTCGCGCAACGCATTCGTGACGTCGCGCGCGAGCACAACGTCCCCATCATCGAGAACCGCCCGGTGGCGCGCGCGTTGTTGGCGACGGCGAAGGTGGGTCAGATGATCCCGCCCGCGCTGTACGCGGCCATCGCGGAGATTCTCGCGTTCGTGTACCGCCAGCGCGGCGGTTTGCCCGGTCTCGATGACGACGCCCTCGACACGGCGAGGAAGAACGCGTGAGCTCGGTCAGCCTCTCCAGCGCGGCGACAGCCGTACGGCCCGCAGGCGGCGGAGGCGCCGCCGCGACCGCGGGTCCACGCACGGGCACGCCCGCGACGCGCCGCGGCGCAGCGAAGAGCGACCGCCGCGCCATTTCCCCGACGGCGGAGACGTACCTCGCCTTCGGCGTCGTCGTCATCGTGGCGCTTCTCGTGATGCCGCTGCCGCCGTTCCTGCTGGACGCGTTCCTCGCGCTCAGCATCTCGCTGTCGCTCGTCGTTCTGCTCGCGACGCTCTCCTCACGCGACCCGCTCGAGTTCAGCATCTTCCCGACGCTGCTCCTGCTCATCACGCTGTTCCGTCTCGGGCTCAACGTGTGCTCGACGCGCCTCATCTTGAGCACGGGCCACGCGGGACAAGTCATCACCGCGTTCGGAAACTTCGTGATCGGGGGCAACTACGTCGTCGGACTCGTGATCTTCCTCATCCTCGTCGTGATCAACTTCATGGTGATCACCAAGGGCGCGGGCCGCATCGCGGAGGTGGCCGCGCGGTTCACGTTGGACGCCATGCCGGGACGGCAGATGTCCATCGACGCAGACTTGAGCGCGGGCTTGATCGACGAGACCGAAGCACGGCGCCGGCGCGAGGAGATCACGCGCTACGCCGACTTCTACGGGTCGATGGACGGTGCCGCGAAGTTCGTGCGCGGCGACGCGGTGGCGGGGCTCGTCATCACGTTCATCAACTTGATCGGCGGGTTCGTGATCGGGATGACGCAGCTCGGCCTGTCCGCGGGCGAATCGCTCACGACGTACAGCTCGCTCACCGTCGGCGACGGCATCGTCACGCAGATTCCCGCGCTCATCGTCAGCACGGCGGCCGGTTTGCTCGTGACGTACGGGCAAAGCGGCACGCAGGTCGGGCAGAACCTCGGGTCGCAACTCACGCGCAGCACGCGGTCCTTGTGGACCGTCTCGGTCCTTCTCGCGATCTTCTCCATCGCACCCGGTCTGCCGTCCGTTCCGTTCCTCGTGCTCGCGGCGGCGTGTGCGGCCGTGGCCTACTACACGGGACGCCGGAAGAAGACGCAAGCGGCGGAAGCCGCGGCGGCGCGGCTGGAGTCGCCCACGGGCGGCGACGCGTCGACCGGCGGCGTGCCCGCGGTGCGCGAGTTGCTCACCGTGGAACCGCTCGAAATGGAGATCGGCTACGCGCTCGTGCCACTCGTCGACGAGTCGAAGGGCGGCGACCTCGTGCAGCGCATCGGGATCATGCGCAAGCAACTCGCGCTGGAACTGGGCATGATCGTTCCGCCCACGCGCATTCGCGACAACATCCAGCTCGCCGCGCCCGAGTACGCGATCAAGCTGCGCGGCGTGCGCGTCGCGGGCGGCGAGTTGATGCCGCGGCACCTCCTCGCGCTCAACACCACGGGGACGGCGCTCCCCATCGACGGCGTGCGCACGACCGATCCGAGCTTCGGCATGTCCGCCGTGTGGATCGTGCCGGAACTGCGCGCACAAGCGGAGGCGAACGGCTACACCGTCGTCGAATCGACCACTGTGCTGCTCACGCACTTGATGGAGACGATCCGCGCGCACGCGGCCGACCTGCTCAGTCGCCAGGACACGCGCGAATTGCTCGACGGGCTCAAGGACACGCACCCGGCGCTCATCGAAGACGTCGTGCCGAACAAGCTGTCCGTGGGCGTGATCCACCGCGTGCTGCAGCGGCTCCTGCGCGAGGCCATTCCGATCCGCGACCTCGTCACGATCCTCGAAGCGCTCTCCGATCCCGCGGACCAGACGAAGGATCCGGAGCTGCTCTGCGAGCACGTGCGGCGCGCGCTGTCGCAGGTGATCGTGCACATGCTCGGCGGACCGGACCACCCGTTGCAAGCCATCACCCTCGGACCGCGTCTTGAGGTGTCGCTCATGAACTTGTTCGGGCCGCGCGGGCGCGAAGGCGGACGCACACTGGAGCCCGAAGAACTCACGCTGGCCTTGCAGAACCTCTCGCAGGCCGTGGAAACGCACCGCCGCGACGGGCAAGTGCCGCCGCTCATCACGCCGCCGGGACTGCGCGTCGGCGTGCGCCGTTTGATCGAACCCATTCTGCCGCGCCTGCCGGTGATTTCCCTCGCGGAGTTGCCGACGCAGACACCCATTCACAGCATCGCGACCTGGGAGCTAAGCCGTGCCGCTTGAGACATTCACCGGACCGAGTCTTCCGCCATTGTTCGCGCAGGCGCACGCGGTTCTGGGCGCCGACGCCGTCGTGCTCTCGGTGCGACGCGCGGGACGTGACGGCGGCAGCCTGCAATACGAACTCGTCGCCGCCGACCCCGACACAGCGGCGGAGACGCGTCGCAGCGTCGCCGGCGCGCCCGCAGCCTCCGCGCCGCCGAAGCAGACGACCAGCCCGCACGTCGTCCTGCAGCGCATGCGCATGGAGGGACGCCCCGCGGTCTTCGCGCTCGTCGGTCCGACGGGATCGGGCAAGACCACCACGATTGCGAAGCTCGCGAATCATCCCGATGTGTTCGCGCAGAACACCGTCGGATTGATCTGCCTCGACAGCTACCGCATCGGCGGTGTGGAGCAGCTCGGGATCTTCGCGGACCTCTCGCACCTGCCAATGGAGGTCGTCTACGACTCGAAGGACATTCCGCGCGCGTTCAAGAAACTCCGGCAGTGCGACGTGATCCTCGTCGACACGGCCGGCCGCGGGCCGCGCGCGCGCAGCGACATGGAGCAGACGGCGATCGTTCTGCGGCGTCTCGAGCCGGTGGAGGTGCATCTCGTTCTGCCGGCGGGCGTGCGCGCCGAGGTGTTGCGCCGCGTCGTGCGCAATCACGCGGAGTTCGCTCTCACGCACGTTCTCGTGACGAAGACCGACGAGGATCCCACCGATCGCGTGCCCTTCGAACTCGCACGCGAGTGCCGTTTGCCAGTGCGCTGGTTGACGAACGGCCAAGAGGTCCCGACCGACTTGCAGGCCGTGCCCGCGGACGAGACCGCCGTGCGCGACATCCTGCGCGGCGTGGCGCAACAGACCCGCGCCGCGTGGGCGAGTGCGGCATGAGCCGGCCCGCCGTCATCATCGTCGGCAGCGGCAAGGGCGGCGTGGGGAAATCCGTCGTCGCCGCTCTGATTGCCACGCACGCCGCGCGCGGTGGCGCGCGCACGCTGCTCTTCGACGCCGCATACAACCAAGGCAACCAGCATGTCCTCCTGGGACAGGTGCCGCGCACGCGGCTGGAGGCGGTGGTGCGCGGAAGTGCAGCCCCGTGGGACGTTCTCGTACAGGTCGACTCGAATCTGACGCTCCTGCCGGCCGACTCCGGTTCACCGGAGTCGGGTGCGCTCTCGGAGCTGGATCGCGCGCGGCTGCACCAGCGTCTCGCGGGCGTTTTCCCGGACTTCGACATGATCGTGGTGGATACGGGACCGGGTGCCGAAAACACCGTACGTGCAGCCCAGTCGCACGCGGCGCGTTTGCTCGTCGTCGCGGCGCCGGAGCCGACGGCTCTGAGCGATGCGTACGCGCTCATCAAGATGACGCACCTGCGTGCGCCGCACATCGCGTTCGACGTCGTCGTGAACCGCGTCCCCACCGGCGATCACGCGCGGCGTTCGTTCGAGAGTCTCGCGGTGGCTGCGGATCGGTTCCTGCGACGGGAGATCGTGTTCGCGGGAGCGATCCCGGAATCGGAGAGCCTGCGCCGGGCGGCGTGCCGGCCCGGAGCGCTGCTCTCCTATACATCGGAGTGTGTGTCGGCCGTGACGGAGAGCGTGCGTGCGCAGGGCGCCGCGGCCGCGACGAAGCAAGAGGAGGTAGCTGCATGAGCGCAGAGCGCGTGCGCATGAGCGACGTCGCAGACGCTCTCTGGCACCGGTATCGTGGCGACGGCGAGATCGCCGCGCGCACAGCACTCCTCGACATGTATCTGGGGCTCGTGCACCACACCGCGCGCGAGATGATGCGTCGCGTGCCGACGGAGGTGGAGTTGGACGACCTCGTGAGCGCGGGCACCGTCGGTCTCGTGCAAGCGCTCGAGGCGTTCGATCCTGAGCGCGGTCTGGCCTTCAGCACGTACGCCGTGCCGCGCGTGCGCGGCGCGATCCTCGACGAACTGCGGCGCGGCGATTGGATGCCGCGCTCGCTTCGCACGAAGAGCCGCGCGCTCACGAAGAAGCGCGCAGAGTTGGAGCAGGCGCTGGGACGCGAGCCGAACGCGCACGAACTGGCGGACGCGCTCGGCGTCGAGATGAGCGAATTCCACCGCTGGCGCGAAGACACCGACGCGCGCGTCGTGCTCACACTGGATCACGCACCGCCCACCGGCGACGACGAAGTGCATCCGCTCGCGGAGGTGATCCCGGATCGCACGGCGGTGGAGATCGGCGAGGAGATCGAACGCGGCGAGGAAATCCAGGGCATGCAGCAGGCGTTCGCGTCTCTCCCCACCAAGGACCGTCTCGTCCTCGCGCTGTACTACTACGAGAGCCTCAATCTGAAGCAGATCGGAGAGGTGCTGCACGTGACTGAGTCGCGCGCATCGCAAATCCGCACGCGTGCACTCAAGCGGCTGCGCGACGCGGTCGTCGCGTCGGGAGACGTGGAGCCGTGACACGCACGACGTGGCGTGCGGTCACCGCGGTCGTCGTCCTGCTGCTCGCGTCGAGTGGTGTGTCGCACAGCGCCTGGCGCACGTGGAGCGCGTGGCCCGCGCGCGTGATCGCCCAGATCTCCGCGCTGGATTGGGAATCCGTCCTTCCCACCGCGTGGACCGCTCGCGACGCGTGGCTCGCGCACCTGCCGTGGGTCTGGATCGTGAACGGCCTCGTGGTCGCCGTGGGCGTCGCGATCGCCGTGCATGTCCTGCGTCCCGCGCGCGGCAACCCGCGACGGACGGTGCGCCGGCTGGCACGCAGCGGTGGAACGCTTCCGGTGATCGCGCGTCGCGCGCGTCTCTCGCAGGACGCCGTGCGGACGCTGCTCACGGAGACGGAACGGCGCCGCGTATCGACCGCGGTCGTGCACGACTTCACGCCCGTCGAAGCAACACCGTCGGCGGCCCACCTTCCCGCGCCGGATCGAGAGCCGCGCGGGCGGAAGATCCTGCCGTTCGGCAATCCTCGCCGGAAGGAAGAGACGGACGAGCGCCCCGAACTCGTCGAGGGACTGAGCTTGGTGCGCTGACGGCGCACGCACTTAGCCGCGCCCGGCAGGCGTGGCACATGCCTTGCCCTTCGTCAACGAGCGTGCGACACCGCGTCGCACGCTCGATGTGTTTCGGGAGGACACATGCCGCTCAACGGCATTCGCGCGACCTCGCATGCGCTGACGTACTACCTGCGCGAGCAGGAGGTCGTGGCGAACAACTTGGCCAACGCGAACACGGACGGCTACAAGGCGCAGCACCTGACCGCGCACCGCATGACGAGCGCCCGCTATCCGCAGCCCGTCGAGTCGCTCGACCTGCGGCAATCGCCTCTCCGCGAGACGGGACGGCCGCTGGATCTCGCCCTGCACGGGCCCGGCTTCTTCGTCGTGCAGACGGAGCGCGGCGAGCGTCTCGTGCGCGGCGGGTCGTTCCGTCTCGACGGCGACGGCGTGCTCACGGACCGCGAGGGCCATCCCGTTCTCGGCTCGGGCGGCACCATCGTTCTGCACGGCACGGACGTGAAGGTGCACCGAGACGGACAGGTCGTCGTGGACGGGCAGTTCGCGGGACATCTCCGCATCGAGACGGTCGACGACGCAGGCGCACTGGTCAAGGAGAGCGGCAACCGCTTTGCGTCCACCACGCCGCTTCGTGCAGTCGAAGACGGCACGGTGCAGGTCGAGCAGGGCGCCGTCGAAGACGCAAACGTCGACCCTGTGCTCTCGATGATCGATCTCGTCACGATTCAGCGCGCGTTCTCGGCGAACGTGGACGCGCTCAAGGCGATGGACAACGTGCTCGGCACCATCACGAGCGAAGTCGGCAAAGTGCAGTAACACGCACACGGAACGGAGAGACACATGAACTCCAGCATGCGCACGTCGGCCACGGGCATGATCGCCCAGCAGCACATGATCGACGTCATCGCGAACAACTTGGCGAACGTGAATACGACGGGCTTCAAGCGCAGTCGCGTCGCGTTCGAGGACCTGCTGTACGAAACGGTGCAGGGCGCGCGCGTCGTGAACTACCAGAGCAGCGAGACCGCCGCGCCGATGCAGATCGGCAAGGGCGTGAAGGTGGGCGCGATCATGCGCGTGCACTCCCAGGGCGCGCCGGAGCAAACGGAGCGTCCGCTCGACGTGGCGATCGACGGCGAAGGGTTCTTCCAGGTGCAGCGTCCCGACGGGTCCACCGCGTACACGCGCGACGGCAGCTTCACGATCAGCGACACGGGTGCGCTCATCACGAGCGGCGGGTATCAGTTGCTGCCGGGTGTGAGCGTGCCGAAGGACGTGAGCTCGATCTCCATCTCGCCGACCGGTGTGGTGAGCGTGCTCGGCGGCGGCAGCACGACACCGACGGAGATCGGCACCATCGAACTCGCGCGCTTCCTGAACCCGAACGGCCTGCAGGCCGTCGGCGAGAACGAGTTCATCGAGACGGAGGCGTCGGGCGAACCGATCGTCGGCAATCCGCAGGAAGACGGCTTCGGCCGCTTGATGCAGGGCGCGCTCGAGGCCAGCAACGTCGAGATCGTGCAGGAGATGACGGACATGATCGCGGCGCAGCGCGCGTACGAGATCAACGCGAAGGCCGTGCGCGCGGCCGAGGACATGCTCCAGTCGACGAATGACCTCATTCGGTAAGTGGGTCGTCGCGGGATCGCTCGCGGTTGCGGTCGGCTGTGGGCCGGCGCTGTCCACCTCGCCGGTTCACGCCGCCGCACCGCCGGCCGTTCGCGCTTCGGCGCGTTCGGCCGACGCGATCCCGCCTTTCTGCGCTCTGCAGGTGCGCGACGCGATCGCGCACCTGTGGAGCGTTCCCGTATCGAGCGTGGAGCTCGCATTCGGAAAGAGCCCGAGCGAATTCGCGACCGTGACCTCCGCTCCGATGCGGCTCACGGGACGCGGGATCGACGGGTGGTTCGTCGCGCAGTTCGACGCGCCGTCGCGCCCGCATATCGCGGTGCGTGTACGCGCAGGCGTGCGGGATACGGTGCTCGTGGCGGCGCACGCGGTGGCGAGCGGCGCGACGCTGACCGCATCGGATGTCGCGCGCGATGTACGGGTGCACTGGGGCGCACCGCGCGCCGCGGCCGTGCGGCCCGCACCCGGATGGACCGTCCGCCGCGCGCTCGCGGCGGGAGACGAGGTGACGACGTCGGTCGCCGCGGCGCCGCACGCGATCGAGTCGGGAGAACAGGTGACGGTCGTGTGGCGCACCGGTTCGGTGAGCGTGACGCAACCCGCGGTGGCCCTCACGAACGCGCGCTGGGGCGAGATGGTTCGCGTGCGCTTGAACGGACGCGGCGATCGCGTCGTGGGTCGTGCGGTGGATCGCGGCGTCGTCGCGATCGCTGAAGGGGAGGGGACGATTCGATGACACGCATTCGTGCAGCGGCTCTGACGCCGCTGCTGTTGTCGTTGCTGCTCGCGAGCGCCGCCCCACGAGCGCTCGCGCAGGCGCCGGCCGACTCGACCGCCGCGGCCGACTCGACCGCCGCAGCCGGTGCGCCCGTGCGTACGGCGCCCACCGCGTTGCCGTCGTCGCGCGCGTCGTGGTTCAGCGACCGGCTGCCGCTTGCCGTCGGCGACATCCTCACCGTGGTCGTCGACGAGGAGACGGAAGCAAACGAGCACGTCTCGCAGATCGCGACGGGAAACCGGTCGCAAAAAGGCACGTTCGGCTTCTCGATCGATACCGCGACGTCGAACACGAACATCGCCGCGAGCGCGGGCACCGGGATGAACGCGCAGTCGCGCGACACGGGCGATGCGTCGCGCGCGGGCGATCTCTCCGAGCTGCTGTCGGTCCGCGTGACGTCGGTGGAGGCGAACTGGCTCCTGCACGTGAAGGGACAGAAGAAGGTGACCGTGGACAATCGTCCGCAGGAGGTGGCGGTGGAAGGGGTGGTCCGTCCGGAAGACGTCGGCGCCGGCAATCTCGTGCACTCCTCGCGCGTTGCCGAAGCCGTGATCACGTACAAGGGGAAGAAGATCGGACCGCGCACGGGTATCGCCGGGAAGATCCTCTCCATTCTCTGGCCATGATGCACGCGCGCTCGCGGCGCCTGGCCGCTCTCGTCGTGTTCGCTCTGTCCGCGTCCGCGCCCCCCGCGCACGCACTCGCACGCGTGGGCGATCTCGTGATTCGTCCGGGCGACGTGCCGCGCCGACTCGTGGGGTACGGACTCGTCGTCGGTCTCGACGGCACGGGGGACCGCAGCTTTGGCGTGTCGTCCGCGCAAACGCCCACCGTGCGATCCGTCGTGAACCTGCTTCGCCGGTTCAACATCGAGGTGCCGGGCGATCGTCTGCGTGTGCGCAACGTCGCCGCGGTGCTCGTCACCGCGGAGGTCTCGCCGTACCTGCGCGCGGGCGGACGCTTCGAAGTGCACGTCTCCGCGCTCGGCGACGCCACGTCGCTGCGCGGCGGCGTTCTGTGGATGACGCCGCTCCTCTCCGATCCGAACCAACCGCCCGTCGCCACCGCCCAAGGCAGCGTGTATCTCGCGAACGACGAGGAGATCTCGTCGTACGCCGCGCGGCGCGGCAACTCCGCGCGCATCGAGCAGGGCGGATTGCTCGAAGTGGACCC
>CAZEPH010000041.1:0-11673 GCA_964514075.1 uncultured bacterium
CGCCTCGAACGTCTCGACGCCCATCACGACCTCGCGATCCAGCAGGGAGACGACGCTGCGCACCCCGACGCTTCCCGGCACGAGGAGCAGGATCGCCGGCACGAGCGTGATGCCGCTGTGCTGTCCCCGTCCGCGCGCGACGAGATTACTCGCCACGCTCGCCGTCAGCGCGCCGAGGAAGATGCCGAGTTGGTCGCCGAGTGCACGCGCGCCGAGCCGTCCACCCAGAAACGCGAGCACGCTCACGCCGATGATCCACGGCATGTCGCGCGGCCGCGCGCGGAGCAGCACGGTGAACGCGACGGGCGCCACGAGGAGCGCGACGAGTTCGCTCCACGCGGGAAGCGCACGCGTCACGCCGGCCGGCGTCGCGCCGAAGGCGATCGTTCCGAGCTTCGTCCCGAGCGCCACACCGAAGGCGATCGCCAGGAACAGCATGAACGCGCCGCTGAACCGCGCGGTGCCGCTCACGAGATGGCGCGCGGACAGCTCCGTGAGCGCGACGGTGAGCGTGAAGCCGGGAACGAGCACGAGAATCCCCGCGAGCATCGCCGCGAACACGGAGTACGGACCGAGCACGTGCGCGAGCGCCGTGGCCGCAAACGACGCGACCACCGCGCCGAGCGGCTCGAGCACGCGCCGCCAACCGACGGATCGCGCGGTGAGCATCGTGAGCCAGCCGATGATCGCACCGATCAGCGCAGCGGCGCCGATCTCGCGCAGGCCGCCGCCGAGGAAGCGCGCCGCCGCGCCGGCCGCCGCGGCGTACGCGCACAACGTAAGGGCGCGCGGATAGCGCGGCGGCGCCTGCACGGCCGCATCCACCCGCGCGATCGCGTCGCCGATCGGCAACGTGCCGCGCTCCACGCGCGCGATGATCTCGTGCAACGACGCGAGGCGCTCCAGGTGGATGTCGCCCGGTTCCACGCGGAGCAGGTACGTTCTCTGCGCCGCGTCGCGGCCGAACGCCACGAAGATCGACGTCGGCGTGGAGAAGAACTGCGCCGTCACGCCGAGGCGCGCGGCGAGCGCGTCGAGCACTTCCTCGGTGCGATGCGCGGGGAATCCCGCGCCGTGCAGTGCGCGGCCGAGTCGGAGGAGCAGGAGAGCGGCGTCGGAGGTGGGGGCGGCGTCTGCGTCAGCGTCGTGCATGGGGCGCAGCATACGAGGTGCGTTGTGATGGGCGCCAGGCGGACATCGATGGGAGAAACAGGGCGATGCCTCGACACCGGCTGCGCGCGGCGGAGCCGGAGGCGGATGCGGAGGATTCCCAGCCTTGACACCAAAGAGGGGCGCGGTTCCTACTACACAAGAACCACTACCCTACTTGCGACCCGTACGTCCGATCCGGGAGGCTAGGCATGCTGGCTCGACTCTGCGCAACCGTGATGTTCCTCTTGTCATCCGCGACGCCGGTGCTGTCGAGGACGGACGCACACCTCCCGCCCGTCACGCAATCTGTCCCCGAAAGAAGTCTTGGCCCATCGAGCGTCATCTACCAATGGGGCCCGTACGACTTCGAGTCGGGATGGCAAGGGTGGACGTCTGTCGACTTCACCACGAATGACTACACGTACGCTCATCGGACGAATATCGCATCCATCCCCGGCGGGATCGGATTGGGATCGACGTTCTCCCCAGGTATGGGAGTGTGGATCGGCACGACAGGGCCACTCGACTGCGACGGTTCAGTCTGTTTCCCCGGGTATGCCAACAACGTCAATCAAGTCATGTTCAAGAGCTACTCGGTTCCCTTCGGCGCGACGCTCACCTACGAGTACCGGGTCGATTCGGAACCTGGGTACGACATCACGTCCGTGATCATCAGTCGCGACGGTGCGGGGTGTCCGACACTGACGCCCTCCGGCGCGTACGCGCTTCCCGTAGACAATTCCTCCCTCGACACGCTCACATCGTATTCCGGTAACGTAGAAGGCAGCGAAGCATTCGACCTCTCCCCCTACGCCGGCCAGACCATTTGCGTGATCTTCACGGCGCGTTCCGACGGCGGTTTTTCCGACGCTGACTGCCAATACAATTCACAAGACGGCTTGTTCGAGATCGACGCCATCAGCGTGACCGGTTCGCCGACCTCCACGTTCGAAATAGGCAACGACGGCTGGACGTTTGGCCCCTTGCAAGGCGTCGGGGTTCATGCGCAGCGAGAACCCGTCGCCGGGCTCCCGCAGAACGGCACATGCGGGCTTTCGGGACAGGTCGTCACGATGTACGAACCGACGGATCCGAATTTTCACCCGGCCGGTCAGAACGAGGTCATTGTGTCACCGGTGCTGAACCTCGTTCCGATGCGATCGCTGCCGGCCGACTCCGTGATGTTGCAGGCGGACATCTACGCCAACCTCCCAATACAGCACGGGACGTTCTATCACTGGCTCGTCCGGTACTCGCCCATCGGTGATTCCAGCGTTGTTTGCTCGGATACGACACTGTGGTCGTCGTGGGCGGGTACCGGAACCTTGTACTACGACCCTTCGCCGCCCTTTTGTAGCGGTCAGGTGCAGTTCAACATCACGCCGTACATCCCGTTGTACGCCACTCGCATGCAGGTCGCGCTCGGTGTCGTGAATGTCCCCGGCCTGACCACCGTGCCCGGCGGGAATCAATCGCCGTACTTCGACAACATCTCGGTTCTCGTGGTCAGGGATAGCACGAGATCCTGCCGCGCAGTACCCGATACGTGCTGCGAAGCACCCCCGACGTTCACCGCGTCTGCCTATTCAACCTACTTGGGAAACCCCGTGACGGTTGCGACGTGTTGGGCTCCGTTCGGAGATTGGCCCGTCGTCGCCGTCCATCGGATCACCACGCCGCCGGCCGTGGTCTTCGCTCCGGGCGCAAATTGGGCGGTGTCTTCGTTTCACGGTCCGACTTCCACCGCGTGGTCGCGCGATACCCTCGGGACGGTGTTCGGCGTCACGCTGGATCGCTATGGCAACACCTACGTGACGCACACTTCGTGTTTCGGCTTGGACTTTCGCGGAAAGGGTGGGGCCGGCGCTGTGTATCGAATAGACGCCGGAACAGGGCTCGTGACGGTGTTCGCGACTCTTCCAAATCTGTCCGACCCGTCTGTCTTTCCCATCTCGGAAAGCTATCCGGGTCTTGGCAACATCACGTATGACTGCAATCACAACCAATTCTTCGTTTCCAATTTGGAGGATGGGAAGATCTACCGGCTCATTGCGAGCGGCGATCAGGGACCGTCCTCCACGCAAAAGAACGCCACTGCAACGGTCGACGCCGTCAAGTTCGATTACGGGAGCAAGGTCGGACTGCCGGACAACGGTGCTCCCGGATGGACGCAGATGGGACGACGCGTATGGGCCGTCCAATGGCATGCCGGGAGATTGTACTTTGGCGTGTGGTCGCAGGACGCCGGCTTCACGACGGGAGCCCCCAACTCCATTTGGTCTGTCGACGTCCTGGCGAGCGGCGACTTTGGCACCTCTCTTGTGAAGGAACTGCAACTGCCAAGCACAACTCGTTTCGGCAAGCAGCTCACGTATTCCAATCCGATTTCCGACATCAGCTTCAATGCCGCCGGCGATCTTCTATGCGCGGCGCGCGGGATTTCGACCCAGACGATGCCCGTCCCGCATGAGGCGGACGTAAAGGAGTTCACCTGCGCCCCTGGAGTGGCGTATTACATCAACTCTTGGATTGGCACGGGTCATATCTTCAGCCTTGGATACTCACCGGGAGCGGCCTCTCCTGTCTATCCAGCGTCGGCGGCGGGCGGGGTGGACTACGATCGCGCGCCACTGGGGACGACGAGCGGTCTAGTGTGGGCCACGGGCGACGCGTTGGATTACGACGCGAACAGCACGCCTAACGTCTACATATACGGGCTACAGGGAATGCAGCCGACCGGTGGGTCGTCCTTCGCGCCCCCAACCATTTTGATCGACCTCGACGACGACACGTCGAGCCCCGACAAGACGCAAATCGGCGACGTCGAGGTGCCGTGCGCCGGCGGTTCGATCCAAGGAAGGAAGTGGGAGGACCAGGATCGGGACGGTGTCCGCGACACGGACGAAGCCGGCGTGCCCAATTGGCTGATGTACCTGAAGACGCAGGCGACGCCGCCCGTCCTGGTCGCGAGTACCCAGACGGATGCCTCAGGCAACTACACCTTTGCGAACGTGGCCGCGGGAGCGTATACGGTGTGCGAGGGCACACTCGCGGGGTGGATCGCAACGAATCCGACAAGCGGAGGTCGCAGCGTCACGGTGACCGGAACGAACACGGTCACCGGAATCGACTTCGGCAACTACCACTGCCAGCCGGATACATGTTTCACACCGACATATTGCACGACGGCGCAATACAAGTTCGACGAGTGCTCGGGCGGCACCGCGAACGATGTGGCCGGCGCACACCCAGGCAATATCATCAGCCCGCAATGGGGTGCGGGCATTTTCGGGTGCGCCATACGGTGCGGACTCGGTGCCGCCGCCCTCAACGTGCCGAACAATCCAACGGTGAACTTCGGTTCGGGCGACTTCTCCATCACTCTCTGGATCAAATCGATGGGGATGCAACCGACGACGGCCGGCCTCATCGAGCATTGGAAGGCGAATGTCGGGTACCGACTCTCGCTGAAGTCGAACACACTCACCCTCGATCTCGGTACGTCGAGTGGACTGGTCCCGTCTTTGACCGCGCCCGGAACCGTCGTGACCGACGACAAGTGGCATTTCATTGCTGTGACCGTCTGTCGCAACGGCACATCACCGGCACGGACCATGTACGTCGACGGAAAGGTCGTCGCCAGTGCTGCCGGCAACTTTACAGGCTCCGTCACGAACACCAACCCGCTATATGGCGGCCTCCTCTCCAGCGGCTTCGGCCAGCAGTTCAGTGGAATGCTGGACGAACTCACGCTGCACAAGTGCTGCCTCGACGAGCAGACGATCAGGAGTCTGTACGCGGCGTGCGACAGCGGGCTCTGTGACGAAGCGTGCTACGTGACGCCGGTCATATCGGGACCGAACATTGGGCCGCGCGGCCTGTTCCTGAACACCGTGAAGACAACACTCACGATCTGCAACTTCCACCCGACGCAGGAGACGTACTCGTGGTCCATCGCACCAGTACCGGCAGGAGTGGGGTGTGCGGTCAACGGACCGACGGGCTATGCGCCGCAATCCGGAACGATGACCGTTCCCGGAGCGACGGCCGGACCGAGTTGGAAGAGCGTACCGATCACTATTACGATGCCGCCACTGAGCAAGAACGCCAACTCGGCCTGCTACACGGTCACCATCTTCAACCAGCGCACGGGGAAGTGTCACACGTGCACGGGCGTGGTGCGGTCGTGGTTGTGGGACATCGAACCGTGCTGTCCCGAACTCGACCGTTTCGGTCCTGGGGGACAACTGCTGTTCAAGGTCACCAACCACGACTCCGTCGCGCGCGCTCTCTCATATCAGATCATCGGTCGAGCGAGCGACCGTAACCCGACAAACAATATCGTGAGCGTGAATGGACTGCCCCCGGGGACCCCGTTTACCGGATCGACAGCGCTCCTTGCTCCGGGTGACTCCGCGACAATTGACTTCACCGCCACGCTAACGGACTTCCAGCCGCTCATGGTGCACGAGGTCGTGTTGCTCGCGGATCTCGACGGCGATGCCGTGCTCGACGAGCTGGGATCGATTCCGCTCGCAGCCGACATCGACTCGCTTTCCCCACCACCGAACTTCGGTCAGGCTGCGTGCACGCCGGATTCGTCATGCGTACCGCCCCGGCCAACGCTGGTGTCGTGGTGGCCCCTCGACGAGGGGAGTGGCACGACCGCGCACGAACTAGGCGGTGGATCCAACGGAACCGTGAGCGGCACGCCGGCATGGGGTGCTGGCGTTGCGGGCGGGGCGCTGACGATCGCGGACAACACGCAGTATGTGTCGGTCCCAACAGCGCCGGAATTCGCATTCGGCAGCGGGGGCTACACGTTGAGCGCGTGGGTGTGGACGAACGCATCGTCTTCCGGCGAACGCGCGATCATCGACAAGCGCGCACAGAGCACGGTGCCTGCACTCGGTTTCGGACTCTATCTTTCGAACGACCGCCTTGCGACCATCGTGGGGAACGGCACGGCCGCGTCCACGCACGTCTCGAGCGGACCGAGCCTCGCCGATGGACACTGGCACTTCGTGGCGGCCAGCGTGCATCGCGATTCGACGAACGGGTCGCTCAACACGGTGACGCTATATGTCGACGGCAAGGTCGTGGGCGTCTTCGATGCCGCGCACGGAAACGCACCGGTCGGAGGAAGCGTCACGAATGGCGGCGCGCTGTTCCTCGGGCATCGGTACGCGGGTGACGCGTTGCTAGGCGTTCTCGACGAACCACAGATCTTCCAGAGCGCTCTCGACTCGACGCAGGTGAACCTGATTCAAGCTGGGTGTTTGGCGGGAACGTGCATGCAAGACGTGGTCGTGCCGTCGGCGATTTCGACGTGCGGGCCGACGGCACAGGTCACGTTCGATCTACGCAATTTCTCGCTGACGCCTCAAACGTACCAGTGGGCGATCACCGGCCGGCCTGTAGACGTCGGATGCGACGTCGACGGTCCGACGCTGTTCGCACCGCAGTCGGGCACCATCACCGTGCCGGGCGCGGTGGCAGGCCTCGCGTCGGTGTCCGTGCCGGTCACGATCACGGTCCCAGCTCCGTTGTCGGGTACAACGGTGGCCGCATGCTATCGCGTCACGATGTACAACGCAGAGACGGGCCGGTGTGCATCGGCCACGGGCGTGATGCGCGCCTCCGGCGTGATCTGGTCGCGCGACTCGGGCACACCGCTGGAGTTGCTTGCAGGAGCGCCGACGCCGGCGAAGTTCACGCTCGCGAATGCCGGTCCGACGCCGCTCACGCTTCCGTACCGCCTCGTGCCGCGCCTGGCCAACGGCGACTCGTCGTACGCCCCGCTCAGTCTGAACGGACAAGCCTCCGGCGCGCCGATAGCAGGATCGCTCACGATCGCTGCCGGCGATTCGCAAGCGGTCAACTTCACGGTGATTGCGCAGCGGTACGAAGCCTACGCAGCCCACGAGATCGTGCTCGAAGCCGACATCGACGGCGACGGGGTGTACGAACCGCTCTCGGTCATCATGGTGCACACGCTCTCGAGCAACGCAACGGGATCAGATGCGCCGCCCGTCGTTCCGACGCGCACCGCTTTGCACCTCAGCCCGCGTCCGTTCCGCACGACGCTCACGATCGATCTCGCCTTGCAGCGGAGTCAGCGCGTCGAGGTGATGATCGCGGACATCGCGGGACGGCGCGTGCGCCAGTTGCAGCCGTCCGAGGTCATGTCCGCGAGCCATCACATCCTCGTGTGGGACGGGCGGACGGATGCGGGCGCCCCAGCCACGAACGGGCTGTACTTCGTTGTCGCCCGGACGGAGGAGAGGACTCTGTCGGAGAAGGTGATGCGGTTGCGGTAGTGCGGCGTCGAAGGGTGGGCCCGACGCCGGGCCCACCCGAGCCTCGTATCGGGCGACAAGCGGACATCGATGGGACAACGGCGCGGCCCGCCGCTCCGGGCCGCGCCGTTGGTGTTTGCGAGCGCGAAGGAGCTACTCCCCTGTTGCCTTCTTCGCGATCCGTGCGGCGATGACCTGCCGCCACGCTTGCGCACGTCCGCGTGCATCGCTGCCGAGCGACGGCGCGGACGCCGGACACGGCGCGTCGCACGGATCCTGCGACGTATCGACCAACTGCCCGCCCGTGATCTGACTGTTCTGCGCGCAGTCCTTGATGACCGTGTCGTTGAACGGCGACGCGATCACGCGGTTGTCGAACGCGGTCGGCGTGCAGAAGCCAAAGCTCGCCGTCTCGCCCACGAGCTCGATGCCGTACGTGCCGTTGCCGGGGCACGAGTTGCCCTGTAGGTGGTTGTTGTTCGCTCCGTCGATCACGATGATACCGTCGAGGACGTTCGTCGTGCAGACATTGCGGCGGATGTCCCAGTTCGTGCAGCTGTTGGCGGAGCCGATCAACTCGCCGCTCGGCAACTGGAATGTGCCCTCGGGCCAGCGGCACAGAATCGTGCCCCACGCGCAATCGTGCAGGGTGTTGCGCACCGCCGTTCCCCTGGTGTCGCTCGCGAAGAGACCGAAGGTCGCCCCGGAAATGTCATTCCCTTGAACGAGAGTGCCGGTCCCATTGAAATTGATGACGCCTTCGGCTTCGGGAAGGCCGCCGGTTTGCCATTCCGGGCTTGCGACCATGGTGTTCGCGCTGATCGTGTTGCCGTCGCCCTTGTGCACGAGCACGCTCCACGCGTGATCGTAGAACTTGCACTTCGTGACCGTGACCGAGGAGGAGTTCTCAATCAGGATTGCGGTGTTTCCCGGTGCCGTGACGGGGCGCATCTCCACCCCCGTGACGGTGACTTTCGACGTGTTGAGAATGTGCACTCCTGGATCGCAGATGTACTCGGTGGGATATGTGGTGGTCGCGAAGTACATCACGGCGCCGGCCTCGCCGGAGATGGTGACCGGCGCGGTGATCGTGACGATGTTGTTCTCCGTGTGCGAGCCGGAGCGGACGACGACCGTGCCTCCCGAGCCCGCCGAGGCGATCGCGGCTTGCAGCGCGTCGACGGAACCGGCGGCCAGGTACACGGTGGCTCCGCCGTTGAGTTCGTGCGAGATGCCGGGCGAGCCGTTCCCGTCCGGGCCGGGTGCTACGGGATTCGTGCCCGAGTTGCACCCAATCAACGCCAACGTGGCAAGCGCGCCGAGCGCGCCGGAAAGCCAGTGCTTGGATTTCATGAGGGAGTCTCCTTCTCGTGGTGGACCGAGTTGCTGTGGCCGCACAAGTCCAGACGGTTGCGGGGCCGAAACGTTCCCGGGAACGCTTCCCACCGTGTGGCCGTCCAGTCACAATGGCGGCATGGGAGCACGCAGGCTCTTCGGCCCGCTCAGGAAGAGGCAAGAGCTACGCGTCGTCGAGGGCGCACAGTGGATGCCCGGCGACGACGCGAGAAGGGTCGAGTATCTGCGTATGAATGACCAAGAGGAGTGGGACAGGTTCTATCGCGCGAATCGCGATCGCTACTACTCCACCGCATGGCGCATCCTTCGCGATCAAACAGAAGCCGAGGATGCGGTTGCGGAGGCGTTCGCGCGCATCTTCGAGAAGCTCCACACATACAACGGGCGCGCCCCGCTCGATGCCTGGGCGCGAAGGGTCATGTATCGCGTCGCCCTCGACTTACTCGACAAATCAAAGAACCGGAGAGCCCGCTTTCAACAGGAGAATGAACTCACACCGCACATTCCCGATGCTCGCCGGGGGCCTGATGCAAGGAGCGACGACATTACTGTCGGCGGCATGATCGAGAAAGCCCTCGCCAGCGCCGCGGACGACTTTCGCGTCGCCTGGATCCTGAGGTTCATCGAGGATCTCTCCTACGTCGAGATCGCAGAGCTCACGGGAGTGCCAGTCGGCACGGCGCGAACGCGGGTTCACCGATGTTTGCTCCATCTTCGCGCGGAACTCCCGCATCTACGCGATGACGTCGAGGGTGGGCGATGAGCGTGTCAGATCACATTCCCGTCGATGATCTTTCCGCTCTTGTGGCGGGCGACCTCGATTCCCAGCGTGCCACCGACGTAAGCGACCACGTGGAAGCGTGTGCGTCGTGCCGCCGTATCGTCGAGGAACTGCGGGAGATCGTTTCCGCGGCCGCGAGCATGCCGGTCATCCCCGCTCCGGCGTCTTTCGACGAGTCGTTTCTCCCTCGGGCGCCGTGGCGTGTGGCGAGCGCCCGCGCGACGCCAACGCGCGGACGCTCGTGGGGCGTGTGGGCGATCGGCGCCTGGGCCGCGGCCGCGTCGATCGCGGCCGTCGCGTTGTTCGCGCAGAACCGGTCGCTTGTGCAATCGCACCGCGGGACGGACGACCGCGCGTCGGTGGATACGACCAGTGCGCCGCCGTCTCACGAGGGCGGTGGCGAACCGTCGGGAAAGCCGCGGGATACTGGGGTCATATCGACCGTGGCGTTCATCGACCTGTCCGGCACGCTGCGAGGGGCGGGCGACTCGGTGCCGAGCGCGCGGGTGGCTGACGACACCAGCGCTGTCGCCTTACGCTTTCCACCGGTGCTCGAGATAGGCGCTTTGCCAGCGAAGGAGCAGGTGGACGTGCGCCTGGTCACGGAGAATGGGCGCGAGGCCAGCACGACGCATGCGGACGCGAAGAAGCTGCGGGAGAATCGCACGGTCACGTTTACACCCCCGGCTGACGCGCCGCGCGTCGCGACGTACGCGCTCGTTCTGAGTTGGCGTCAGCAACGCGACGCGGGCGATCCGCCGCCGACGTTTCGGTTCGTCATTCGCCGCGAGTCGTAGCGGCTTCTCCCCCGCGCGCGACGAACGCGCCCCACATGTACGGGGGCGGCGTGCGCACGGAGGCGCGAGCGAGCGAGAGGAGACGTCGCGACGCCTCGTTCGCCGCGTTGCCCACGGACGCGTTGTGCGTGAGGTGCAGCCGATAGAACTCCTGCATCCAGAGGCGCGTGTAGCGATCGTCGACCGGCCACAGGCTCACGACCGTCGCGCGCGCGCCCGCGGCACGGAACGCGCGATCGAGGCTGAGGAGACCTTCGCCCGCGGAGAGCTCGCCCGTACCGGTTGCGCACGCAGAGAGCACGACGAGTTCCGTGCCCGCGAGGTCGAGCGACGCGATCTCAGCGCCGGTGAGGAGGCCATCGTCGGCGGTCGCGTCACGCGGCGGGTCGTTGGCGTTCGCCAATGCGAGTCCGCAGCGGAGCAATGGGTCGTCGATGTAGTGAGATGCTGCACTGGACGCGTCCACGTCGGCGCGGTCGTCGAGGAATGCGTGCGTGTCGAAGTGGAGCACGCGGTGACCGTGCGCTCGCTCTTTCACGAGAGTTTCGTCGGCGCGCGATCCGTCGAGCGTCGTGGCATCGGTGCCGCACGCGTTCGCCACGGCACGTAACTCGCTCGCGCTTTCGTCCAACCGTGCGAACCGCACCCTGGCGCTCTTCGAACCGCCGTAGTCCACGTTGCCGACGGCAAGCAAGCCCGTTGCACTGTGGGGGGCGAACGAGTCACAGAGGTCGCGCTCTGCGAGCGCGTAGTGGATGTCCAGGCCCGTTTCGATGAGGAAGCGTGTGCGATCGGCGGGCAAGGCCGCGACGTTCACGGATGCGAGCGTTCCGTCCGGCACGAGCATCACACTGCGCGCTGAACCAGTGGCTCGACGCAGTGGATCCCACACAGCGCGCCGCAGCGCATCGCCGGCCTTGAACGCGCGATCCATGCGCCGATTACTCCAATCGACGGATGGACCCGCGAGTCTCCGCCACCGCGCCACGAGAGAGTCGATTGCGTCCGCCGGCCCGAGGTCGACGCATGTGACGCTGCGTGGCGCAGGCGACGCAACGAACGCGGCGTATCGCTCACCGAACGGGAATCGCCGATCGTTGAGGGCCGCCGTTGAGGGCCGAGGCATGTACCGAACGTAGGCGATGAGCGCTTGCGTCAATGATACGCGGGCGAGAACGTTCTCGATGTCGGCGTCGTGTTGGTCGAACGCGGCCCAGGAGGTCGTAGCGGCAAGAGCCTCGCGAGCGCGTCTTCGCTCCGCTGCCGCCGAGTCGATGAGAGCACGAAG
>CAZEPH010000042.1:0-11572 GCA_964514075.1 uncultured bacterium
CGAACATGTTCTCTCTCTGGGCGGTGGGTCGCCTCGTGGAGATCATCGTGGGGTGGAGGCGTTTCCTGTTGGTCTACGCCGCGGGAGCGGTGTGCGGCGCCGGCCTCGGCCTCGTGGGAACCGACGGACCTCTCGTGGGAGCGTCGGCGGCGATCCTCGCCTTACTGTCGCCGCTCATCGTCTTGACCTACCGCGCGGAGGAGGGCGCGGCGACCACGCGCCTGCGCCGCACTCTCGGACGATGGGCGCCGACGATCGTCCTGCTCGCGCTGCAAGGCGCGCTCATCCCAAACATCAGCAACCTGGCGCATGCGGGCGGCGTGCTCGGCGGTGCGCTGGCGTCGCTTGCCGTCGGCGTCCACCCGCGGCGCGCTTGACGCGCCCGCTTGCAGCAGGAACAATCGCGTTCCAATCATGCGGTGCCCATCCTGCGGTTGCGACGAAGATCGCGTCATCGATTCCCGAGCGTCCAAGGACAAGACCGCCGTTCGCCGCCGGCGCGAATGCGTGTCGTGCGCGCACCGCTTCACCACGTACGAATACGTCGAGTCCGGCGCGCTCAGCGTCGTGAAGAAGGACGGACGCCGTGAGCCGTTCAATCGCGACAAGCTGGTGAAGGGCCTGCAGAAGGCGTGCGAAAAGCGCCCGGTCAGCCGTGAGGACATCGACTCCGTCGCTGACCGCATTCACACCGAGTTGATGCAGGGGCAATCCACGGAGGTGACCTCGGCCGCGATCGGGGATCTCGTCATGCGCGAACTCGCCGCGCTCGATCAGGTCGCCTACGTGCGTTTTGCGAGCGTGTACCGGCACTTCACCGACGTGCAGCAATTCGAAGACGTGATCCGCGAGTTGGAATGAGCTCTTTCTTCGCGCGCCTCCGCGGCCATAGGCCCCTGCACGAGCGCGTCCACGAGATGACGTTCTGGGAGCATGTCGACGAACTGCGCCGGGCCGTCGTGGTGTCGGTCATCGCCCTCGCGGTCACCACCGCCCTGGCGTGGGCATTCAGCGGACGCGCGCTGGACACCATCGTTCTGCACACGACGAAGACGGCGGTGTTCCTCTCGCCGCTGGAAGCGTTCAGCGCTCGCATGCGCGTCGCGTTCACGCTCGGCGTGCTGCTCGCGCTGCCGGTCATCGCGTACCGGTTGTGGCGGTTCATCGTGCCGGGACTTCTGCCGACGGAGCGCTCGCTCCTCACGCCGTTCGTGCTGCTCTCGATCGTCCTCTTCTACGGGGGCACAGCGTTCGGGTTCTTCGTTCTGACGCCCGCGATGATTCGCATCCTTCTCGCCTTCGGGACCGAGCACATCGTTCCGCAGATTGCCGTCGGGAGCACGCTCGGTTTCATCCTCGGCATGAGCCTGACGTGCGGTGCCGTGTTTCAGCTCCCGCTGGCCATCGCGATCCTCGCCCGCGTCGGGATCGTGACGCCGCGCATGCTGGTGCAACGGTGGCGCGAGGCGATCGTCATCATCTTCTTCGGCTCGGCGTTCCTCACGCCCGGCGATGCGCTGTCGACGCTCTTTCTGCTCGGCGTACCGATCGTCGTGCTGTACTTCTTCAGCATCCTGCTGGCGGCGATCGTGCGCCGCCGCTCCACCACGGAGGACGCCGTGCATGCTACTGGCGATTGACGTCGGCAACACCAACACGGTGATCGGCGTGTGCGAAGGAGATCGCGTTGCCCGCTCCTTCCGCGTCACGAGCTCCACATCCTGGACCTCCGACGACGCGGAGTTCCTGTTGCGCGGGCTGCTCCAGCAGGCAGGAATCACCGGGAGCGGGACGGGTCTAGTCAGCGGCGACTCGGTGCTGTGCTCCGTCGTCCCCGCACTCACCGGCGCGCTCACGCACTGCTTGGAGCGCATGTTCGGCCGTGCGCCGGTCGTCGTGTCGTCGCGGACCGCGGGGGACCTCGAAATCCTGTACCGCGACCCGCACTCTGTGGGAGGGGACCGCATCGCGGACGCGGTCGCCGTCCTGCGGCACTACCGGCCGCCCGCAATCGTGGTGGACCTCGGCACGGCCACGACCTTCGACGTGCTAGACGACGAGGGGCGATACCTCGGCGGGGTGATCGCTCCGGGCTTGATGACCGCCGCCGCCGATCTCTTTCGTCGCGCCGCACGCCTGGCGGAAGTGGAGCTCGTGCTCCCGCCACAAGTTGTTGGCCTGTCGACGGAAGAGTCGATTCAATCAGGCGTTCTCTACGGGGCGGCCGGGCAAGTGGACGGGATTGTTCGGCGCATCATCGCCGAGGTGGGATTCGACCCGACTGTCATCGCCACGGGTGGGCTCGCGCCGCTCGTTGCACAGGTGTCTGACTGCATCGACGTGGTAGACGAGGCACTCACGCTCAAGGGCCTCCTCGTGATCCACGAGAGGCAGCGCGCCGGATAGGGCTGGCGCGGACCGGCCGGATCGGGGACTCTTAAGTCAGTGCCGCTGTTGTGAGCGGGCCTCCGGCAACCGCTTCCGGAGACCCGGCGTCTACGGTTCATTGTAGCGGTCACTGCGCATCTCACGACTTGAGGAGCTGTTGTGAGCGGACCTACATCTGAGGCACAAACCAACTGGGCTGAGCCGCCGGCGCCGGGATCGAAGCGCGCGGATGAAATGGCGCTGGTAGCGCGCAGCGTGTCCGGCGACATCGAGGCGTTTCGCTGTCTCTATGACAGGCACCGGAGCACGGTGTACTCCGTGGCTCTGCGGCTGCTCGGCAACAGTCACGACGCCGAGGATGCGACGCAGGAGGTCTTCCTGCTCCTGCACCGGAAGCTCGGGAGCTTCCGGGGGCAATCGTCGCTCGGCACATGGATCTACCGTCTCGCGCTCAACGCGTGCTTCTCGATCCTGCGCCGGCGCAAGAAGCGGCCCGACTCGTGGGATCCGGCGCTCTTCAGCTCCGTCCGATCCGCACGTGAAGGCACCACGTGGAAACCGCTCATCGAGCAAGCCATCGGAAAGCTGCCCGACGGTGCTCGCTCCGTTTTTCTCCTGCACGACGTCGAAGGGCTAGAACACGAAGAGATCGCCACCTTGCTCGGTATTTCTTCCGGGACCAGCAAGTCGCAACTCTTCAAAGCGCGTCAAGCATTGCGCCGCCATCTCACCGATCCCCTGGTGCTCGAAGAGCGTCACTGGGGGGCTTCACATGCGTGATCGCGCTGACATGAATCTGCCGTGCGTCAACCTGCCGCTCATTCACGAACTCGCGGATGGGGAACTGGATTTGCCGACGACGCGCCGCATCAACGAGCACATGCTCGAGTGTGCGTCGTGTTCCGATGAATACCTCTTCGTGTCGGAGTTGCGCGATGCCGCGCACGAACTCCCGCGCACTGTTCCCGCCGATCACGTGTGGGACAGCATCGCGGCTGCGATTGGCACCGGCGCGTACGCCCGGAGCGACGACGGCGACGACGGTCTCGATGAACCGGCTGCCGCGAACATGTCGCTGGTGGTCCCGCAGCGTCGCTTCTGGACCATCGGCCGCGCGGTGGCCGCGAGCATTCCGTTGGTCGCCGCGGGCGCGATTACCGCGTCCCTGGTGCACGACGTGATGACACGCCGCGATCCCACGCCGCCGGCGCGGGCGAGCATTGCGACCGTCTCGCCGGGTGCGCCGGCGCAGGAGTCCGGTCCGGCGAGTGAACCGCAGTTCGTTCCCGCGCGGCGTCGCGAGTCGGCGACGATCGTGCCGATCTCCCTGGCGCCCAAGCAACCTTCTACACGGGAGCCGGTGCTCCGTCCCGCAGAACAAACGGCGACTGCCGCCACCTCGACCGGACCCCGCGGCCTGCCCGCCGAATTCCTGATGCAGTACGCGGGTCACGATCTGCTGAACCAACCAAGCGAGCGGTCCTCCGAGGTGGACCGGGAACTCCTCATCGAAGCCGAGGCAGCGATCGCGCGGTGCACAGTTGCCCTTCAGGACAACCCTGACGATCCTCGTGTGCGGACCGCTCTCACCCGAGCCTATCAACAGAAGGTTGCCGCGCTGCGGTCTCTCGCGGCTTCGTCGACCGGATATGCGTCGCGCGGTCGGCGCGGCGTCACGGTCGAACCCGCGAGTGTAGAACTCCCCGCGACCGGCACCGGCCCGTAGGTGACTGCCATGCGCCATTTGTCTGCGCTCGGTGCGATCACCGGGCTGGCGTTGTCATGTGCGATGATCCCCGCCGCGCCCGCTGGCGGGACACGGACCGAGCACGAGACGTGGACGGCTGCGACACGCGCGCACGCCGATTCACTGCGAGAGCAGTTGCGGATCGCGGAGTCAGAGTTGCGCCGCTTGCAGGGCGCGATCCGTCGGTTGCGCGCGGATCAGCGAGACACGCCCAACGCGTCGGACAGGCCGTTCATCCTCGAGTCCCTCGTGGACATGCCGAAGGTCATCGGCCTGCATCTTGGACATGCGGCGGACCGTGAGTTCGATCGCACTGCGGAGGAGAGCGCGATCGAAGCGCGCGAGACACCCGGCCAGTGGATCCCGCCGATCTCCGATGCGTACGCCGGGCGTTCGTACAGCGCGCGTCGCTTCGATTCCGTGACGCTCGATCCGACTGCGACGGTCGTCGTCTCCCATCAATACGGTGACGTCGTCGTCGAACCGTCGGACGGCTGCGAGGCGGAAGTACTCCAGCGTCTCTCCTTCACGTGGAACGGCGAGGACTTGCCCTCCGTCCGCGCGTACCTCGCGGCGCTCGGGGTCGCAATGCGATCGCAAGACGATTCGATGCTTCTCCAGATGACGCGTCCGACCTCGCGCCCTGCATCCATCGGCCGGCTGAACGTGGATCTGACCGTGCGCGTGCCGCACGGCCGCGCGGTGGCCGTCGCCTCGCAGTACGGCGACGTCGTGATCCGCGAGTTGGAGACCGCCGTCTCCGCGTCGTCGGCGTTCGGCGACGTGGATGTGATCCGCACGACGGGTCCGTTGTCGATTCGCGCGCAGAATGGCGACGTGCTCGTTCGCCGTCACGAGGGCGCCGTATCGGTGCAGCATACGGCCGGGTCGGTCGGCATTCAGGAGACGTCCGGTCCGATCGAGTTCGCGGGGCGTTTCAGCGATGCGTGGTTCAACAATATCGACGGCGGATGCACCGTGAGCATGCGCGGCGGCAGTTTGATCGCCACCGGTATCGACGGGCATTTCGCGTTCGACGGCGTGCGGACCGACGTGGACATCCGCGGCGCATCCAGTGCGGTCACGCTCACGAGCGATCAGGCGGACGTCCGCCTGGCGGGCCTCGACGGGCGTAGCGTGCTCCGCGTGCAGAACGGCCGCTTGCAGGTGAACGGCGGCGAGGGCGACCTCACCGTTACCGGCGCGCACCTCGCCGTGCGTGTCGAGGCGCCGGCTGCATCGCTGCACATCGTCAACAGCGACGGAGATGTGGTGATCGATGCGCGCGGCGTCGAGTCCGTGCCCGATGTGAACGCGCGCGCGACGCGCGGCGCAATTGCCGTGTACTTGCCGAACGAGCCGTCGGCCGACGTGCACGTCGTTTCCCGGCGCGGGGAGATTCTCACGGACATGGCTCTCCCCGTGACCCGGGTATCTGGGCAAGTTCTCGCGCAGGGGCGTTTGGGCGACGGACAAGCGTCACTCGTGCTCGAATCAGAGGGGGGGCGCGTGTACGTATATTCCGCGGACGGAGTGGCACGGCTCACCGGAGGCTCGGCACGTCCCGCGGCGCGGGCGCGTGAGCGGCGCGTCATCCCGGAGTCGCCTGCCTCCGAGCTCCATTTCACGGGAGAGGCTCCCAAGCGGTAAATGCCACTGAAACCCCTTGCTTTGTCTCGGCCATGCTCATTACTGTCTCAGCGGGTCATGGATGGAGAGTCTAACTCGCCATACCTCTCAACTCCCCTGAGGGTCGACCCCCTCCTCGGTGCACTACGCTGCACGGGCGCGTTAGAAGGTCCCCATAGGGAGAGTGTGACTATGCGTTCCATCATCACGATCGTCCTCCTGTTAGCTCTCACAAGCTGCGCGGCATCGGCGCAACTGGGCAACAGTGTCTTTCTGTACGATTTCTGTGGGAACGTATGGGAAGTGGGCGACTTCGGTCGAACGGGTTCGACGGCGTTCTCCGTCGGGCAAGTCAATAACATCGCGTCGTTTCTGACCCGTCAGCCGGGATGCACGTGGACGTACTACATGTCCGACCTCGTGGCGCAATCGGCTGTGCGCAATGGCAGCGTCTGGACCGTCTGCTACACGGGCGGGCAGATTGAGATTCACGAGGATTGCACGAACAACCCACCGTTCGACTACGGATCGACACCTCCGCCCAATCCCACGTCTCCCTCGACGTTCATCGACGGAGACCTGATCCTGCACGGGACGCTGTCGAACTTCTGCGTCACCATCGACATCAACACCGGCATCGGGTCGTTTACATGCGACGCGACGTTCGACGGCGGATCGCAACTCGACTCGTTGCCCGATGCGGCGGCAGTCACGATGAGTACATCGTTCAACCGCGATCACGCGCCCGGTTACCAGCACTACACGTGCGGAGAGGTGGACGTGATGGTGCCGACGCCCGCGCTGCCCACCACCTGGGGAGCGGTAAAAGCGCTGTACCGCTAGCTCGTCGCGGTTCTCGTGCCGCGCGGCTTCACGGCCGCGGACAATCACGGTAAGATGACGCGCGCGCGCCGCGACCCAGTCGTGGTCCGTTTCCGTCGCGGTCCGACTCCCCTTGTTTCAGGCGGTCGCCCGCACACTCTGGAGAGATCCCCTGCGAATACCTCGGCTGCCGCGAGGGGTTCGTGTGCTTCCCGCACTCCTCCTCGGCTTGGCATGTGCAATGTACGCGGCTCGCGCACGTGCGTCGCTCGCGGAGATGCGCGTTCATGGGCGCGGCGACATATGCGTGCTCGTGCCCGCGGACCGCTCCGTGCGCTCCGTGCGCGCGACCGGAGATCAGCCCGTCGCGTATCGCGGAGAGGCGTTTTTCCGCGGCTTTCGTCTGGCGTACTTCCGCGCGGACGCCCCGGACGTCGTTGACCTGCGGATCGAGCTTGCTCCCGCGGTGCGTCGCCCCCTCGAACGTCTCGTGGAACGGCGCGAGGACTCGGAGAAAGTGCTGGCGATCCTCCGTCGCTGGGTCGTGAACCTCGAAGACGTGTCGCTCACTCAACGCAGCGGTGCGCGCGCTCTGGAACGCCTGCGCGTGGTGCCCACGTTCCGACCGTCCACCGACGGGAGCCCCATCGAGTACGTGATCGTGACCGGCGATTCTCTCTCCGCCGCGTATCAGGCCTTCGCCGACTGGAAGTCCGCGCGCGGCGTGCGGGCGGAGGTACGCAGCGTGTCGTGGATCGTTGCCAACTATCCCGCCGGCGTCGATCGCGCCGAATCCATCCGGCGCTTCCTGCAGGACGCGTACAGCAACTGGGGCACGACCGACGTCCTCCTGGGTGGGGATGTCGATGTGGTTCCCTACCGTCTGGGCCACAGCGCGTACGGCAGCGGCGGAGACATCCCGACCGATCTCTACTACCAGTGTCTCGACGGATCGTGGAACGGTGACGCGGACTCGCTCTTCGGAGAAGGCGCGGTCAATTCCGTGGGCGGAGACGACTGCGATCTACTTCCGGAGGTGAACGTCGGCCGGGTGACCGCGCACACCGCGAGCGAGGTTGCGCAGTGGGTCGCGAAGGTGCAGACGTTCGCCGACGTCCCGGATCCTGCCATGACAACGAAAGCGCTCTTCCTGTCGGAGGTGCTCGTTCCGCCGACGTGGACTCCGACGAACGGCGAAGGCATCGCACTCGACGGCGCGGAACTCACGGATTCCGCGCTCGTCCATCTCGCGCCGGGCATGACGGTGACCCGTTTGTATCAAAACTCCGCGCAGTACCCGGGCGCACTTCCCGAAACGCGCGATGCCGCGCTGGATTCCATCGAAGCGGGATACGCGATCATCGAACACATGGGGCACGGGTACACGAACACACTGTCCGTCGGCGACGGCGCGATCCTCAACGCGGACGTCGATGCGCTCACGCATGCGGCGCAAGGCGTGATCTACTCCGTGAACTGCAATTCCGCTTCGTTCGAGTTCAACGCAATCGGCGAGCGCTTCTTGTTGAACCCGCGCGGCGGAGCGATCGCATACATCGGTGCGACACGATACGACTTTCCGACCGTGCTGCCGGACTACCAAAACGAGTTCTTCGCGATGCTCTACCAGGATTCGCTCTATACGGTCGGGGATGCGCACACATTGTCGAAGGCCGCGCTCGTCGCGCGCGCGTTCAATGAGAGCCCCGATCGGTGGACGCAGTTCGCGATGAACTTGCTCGGCGATCCCGGCACGACGATGTATCGGCACACCCCGCGCACACTCGCGGCGGTGCACGCCGCGACCGTGCCGCTCGGCGCCGAGTCGTTCGACGTGCAGGTGCTCGCGGCCGGCGCCCCCGTGGCGGGCGCACGCGTCTCGGCCGTGAAGGGCGACGAGACGTACGCGACCACGACCACCGATGCGTCGGGTCACGCGCTCGTCCCGTTCGCGCCCGCGAGCACCGGACCGTTCACCGTGACCGCAAGCGCCTCGAGCGAGTTGCCCGTGACGACGTCGGCGTCCGTCGTCTCGACGGCGGAGCCCGTGATCGGCATCGCCTCGGTCGTGCTGAATGACGACAAGCATGGCGCCAGCACCGGCAACGGCGACGCTCTGGCGAACACCGGGGAGACCATCGAGCTGTACGTGGCGCCGGTGAACACGGGTGGGTCCGCGGCGACGGGCGTCACCGGTACGCTGCGTCTCGTCGACGCGCCGTTCGTGGTGTTCGATTCCACGGCGGCATTCGGGACGGTGGGCACGGCAGCCCCGCCGCCGCGCGACGCGTTCGTCCTGCGCGTCACCGGCGCGGGGCGCATCGGGCAAGAAGCCGAGTGCATCGTGCGCTTCACGGACAACGCCGCGCGCGTGTGGAACGAGTCGCTGCGCATTCCGCTGTATCCGCCGCGCGTGGACCTCGCCGCGCGTGCCGTGTACGACACGCTGGCAGGAGACGACCGGGACGGCATCCTCGACATGAACGAGGTCATCCAACTAGTCCCGTCACTCGTGAATCTCGGAAGCGGCGCCGCGGCTGGATGCGTCACGCGCATTCGCGCGGCGGATCCCACCACGGTCGTGTTGGACTCATCCTCCGTCATCGCGTCGCTGGCACCCGGCGCAACCGACTCGGGCGACGATCTGCGTTTCCGCGTGACCGCGAACGGCGCGCACAGGTTGTTCCTGTGGACGATGGACGCGTACGGCGACACGCTTCTCCCGCGCCGCGTCATCGACTTCGCCGCGCCGCCCGTACCGACGAACGTCGCGTATACAAGCGGCATGACGGATGTCGCGCTGGCGTGGACCGCCGTGCAAGCGACCGACGTGGCGGGCTATGCCGTGTATCGCGCACCCGGCGGGAGTACGTCGTTCACGCGCGTCAACCCAGGCGCGATCGAGCGCATGGCGCTCTATCACGACTACGACCTCGCCCCGCTGACGCGCTACGACTACCAGGTGAGCGCGATCGACTCCTCGGGCAACGAGAGCGCGCGCTCCGCGACGGTTACCACGAACACGACGCCGGCGACGCACACGGGATTTCCGCTGCCGCTCGGCGCGCCGACCAGTTCCTCTGTGATCGTGGCGAACGTCGATGGATCGAGCGACGGGTCGGCGGAGATCATCGCGGGCGGCAACCGCGTGTACGCCCTACACGCCGACGGCACGGAGTTGTTCGACGGCGACGGCGATCCGTCGACGCTCGGCCCCATCTCACCGTTGGGCGCGTCGTTTTCCGGCGGCCCGACCGCGAGCGACGTCGACGGTGACGGCGACATGGAAATCGCTGCCGCGTCGTACGACGTCGCGCGCGACTCGAGCACGATCTACCTCTTCGACGCACGCACGGGCGCCGTGCAGTCCGGGTGGCCGCGCACCGTTTTCAAGTTAGTGCTGTCCTCGCCCACATGCGGCGACATCGACGGCGACGGACGGAAGGAGGTTCTCGTCGGATCGTCGAACGGGATGCTGTACGCGTGGCACGAAGACGGCACCGAGGTGCGCAACGGCGACGGTGTCTCGTCCACGAACGGCGTGTTCTTCGTCACCGGCGCGTTCCTCTACGGCACCGCGGCGCTCGGAGACCTGGACGACGACGGTGTGAGCGAGATCGTGATCGGCAGCGGCGACGGAAAAGTCTATGCGCTCAACGACGACGGTACGTCCGTTGCCGGGTGGCCGTACGCGGCCGGCGGTGCGGTCACCGCTTCGCCTGCGATCGGCGATCTGGACAATGACGGCACACTCGAGATCGCCATCGCCTCCCAGAACAACGTCCTGCACGTCGTCTCCGAGAATGGCGGTCTGCGCTGGCAGCGCTACTTCACCGAGTACACCTTTGCGCGCACTCCGTCCCCGGCGTTCGCCGATCTCACGGGCGACGGATACCGAGAGGTGATCGCGGCAGCGACGGGAGGCGTGGGCGGGGCGCGCATCTACGCATTCGACCGCTGGTCGCAGTCCCTGCCCGGTTGGAAGTCGGGGACGACGGACGGGATCGTATACTCGGCGAGCACGTCGTCCGCCTCGGAGTGTTCCCCGGTCGTGGCCGACGTGGACGGCGACGGTCACCCCGACGTGTTGCTCGGCGCGGAGAACGGTACGCTGAACGGGTGGCGCCACGACGGAACGCCCCTCGTGGGGTTCCCGCTGCACATCGCGGGCGCCGTGCGTGGATCGCCCGCCGTCTGGGACGTGGATGTGGACGGCCTCGTGGAACTCGTGCTCGCCGGCTACGACCAGACGCTGTACGTGTGGGACGTGCCGAGTGCGTTCTCGTCCGTCACCGCACTCTGGCCGATGTTCCAGCACGACGGACGCGCCACGGGTAACACCTTCACGACGCCGATCGTGGAGGAGGCCGTGTTCCTGACGCACGCGCCGCCGCACGCGGACCCCGCGAGGCGCGCCGCGCTCGCGCTGGACGTCGCATCGGTGGCGCGCGGCGATGCGGTGCGCATGCGCGTGTTCGTTCCACCGTCGGCGGCGCGCGCGCCCGTGACGCTCAGCGTGTGCGATGTGCACGGGCGCGTGCTCGCCACGCCGTTCCGGAGCGCTGCCCTGGCAGGTGACGTCGCCGCGGTGTGGGATCGCCGGGATCGCGCGGGGCATCGCGTGCGGTCGGGGGTGGTGTTCGTGCGCGTGACCGCGGGCACACACAGTGCGCTCGCGCGATGCGTGCTGCTCCCGTAGCATCGCATACACGTTTCTATTGACGGGGAAAGCGAGTTCTCGTCTCTTCCCATTGCGCCGATCAACTCGGCGCACACTGCAAACTCAGGGACCAGCGCTCCGATGGATTTGTCCCTCTCACACGAACAACAAGAACTCTACGATTCCGTCCTCGCGTTCGCGCGCGAGCAGCTCACGGACGCCGTCGACGCGCGCGACGCCACGGGTGACGTGTGGCGCGAGGGCTGGGCGCGCTGCGCGGAGTTCGGCATTCTCGGCTTGCCGATGCCGTCCGAGTATGGCGGGCA
>CAZEPH010000043.1:0-11569 GCA_964514075.1 uncultured bacterium
ATCTACAAGGACTTCGGCGCGAAACTGCCCGCACCCACGCAGTTGGTGCTGAACATGAGTGCGTGGATGCGCCATAACTTCCTGCTCGGCGCAGCGCTCACGGTCGGCGCGGTCATCTTGTTCAACCTCTATCGCCGCACGGAGCGGGGCGGGTACTTGATCGACGCGATCACGCTCAAGATCCCGATCTTCGGGCCGCTGGCGCTGAAGGCGTCGGCGGCGCGCTGCACGCGCACGCTCGGGGCCTTGCTCTCGTCGGGTCTGCCGATGCTCGAGGCTCTCGACCTCGTCACCTCCACCGCGGGGAACCGCGTCATCGCGGCGGCCGTGCGCGAAGCACGCACCGACGTGGAAGGTGGCGGCGAACTGAGTGCGGCGTTCGCCAAGGCGAACGTCATGCCGCAAATGGTGCTGCAGCTCATGTCGACGGGCCAGGAAACCGGCGCGCTCGACACGATGCTCCTGCGCGCCGCCACGTTCTGCGACCAGCAAGTCGACGCCGGCGTGGCGGCGCTCTCGTCGCTCTTGGAACCGGTCATGATCGTCACGATGGGCGGCATGGTGGGCGGTCTGGTCGTCACGATGTTCCTTCCCGTCTTCAACCTCGGGAAGGTCATGGGAGGGTAAACCCTCCGGCAGCACTGCCGATACTGCTGTACACCCAACACGTGCCCTTCGCGGGGCGCGGCGAGTCGATGGTTCGTTGATGGAGGAGCAACACAATGGCGCGGTGGCTGAGGAACAAGAAGAGCGGGTTCACCATGATCGAGCTCATGGTGGTCGTGATCATCGTGGCGATTCTCGCGGCGGTGGCCGTGCCGCTCTACACGAGCTACATCAAGAACTCCCGCAAGAGCGAGGCGACGGCCCGTTTGGGCGCCGTGCTCACGGCGGCCAAGTCCTACTACCAGGAGAACAACGGCTGGCCGACAAGCGCGACGGCGTCTGGCTTCTACGGGGACTTCACGGCGAGCGACCACTTCACGTACTCGCAGCTCTCGAGCTCCGGGACGGGCCGCTACCAGGCGCGTGCCACGGGCAACGGCGTCGACGGCATCTCGAACTCGATGACCGTGTCGATGTCCAGTGCGGTGGACTCGGCCGCCGCATTCACGTACGCCGGGTTCTAGCACGTATCCTCCACGACGATGCGACGAGACGCAGGGAGACGCCATGGACGGCCTCTCGGCTCTCGCGCGTGTCGCGGGGAACGCTCGCACATGACGGCACGACGCGGACGCACGCAGCGCTCGGTCGAGGGACTGTCGATCCTCGAGATCATGGTCTCCATCGTGCTGCTCGTGATCATCCTGCTCGCGTCCACGCAGTTCATCTTCGAAGGGCGGTACGGGCTCGACGAAGAGGAGCGCAAGCGCACGGCGATGGAGTTCACCTCGAACATTCTCGAGGACGTGCGGTCGTTGCAGTGGTACGCGGCGCGCAGCGTCGACACCACGAAGGTAATCGACAAGATCTCCTTCCACACCGTCGTAACGATTCAGGACAACAACCCCGTCCCGTACCTGTCGCGCGCGGTTGCAAAAACGACGTGGACGACACATACCGGCGACCAGCGGACGATCACGTTCGCGACGTTCGTGCCGCTTCATCCGTAGGCCCGGGGCACACACGATGCAGCCGAATCCTGTCCACATGCTTCGCCCGCTGATGCGCCGCGTCCGCCGGGGAACGCGCGGGGTCAACCTGCTCGAACTCATGGTGTCGTCGGTCTTGGTGCTCGTCGTGGGATACGGCGCGGCGAACGTGTACCTCAATTGGAACAGTGCCAAGCGCCGGGCGAGCGCCAAGCTGCGGTTGCAGGAGGACGCGACGCAGGGGATGCAATATCTCGTGCGCAGCTTCCGCAACTCCGACAGCGTGCACTGGACCGGCAGCAGCGTCAGCAACGTGCTGATCGGGACGTTCGACGCGGGTAACTCCACGCCGACCGACTGCATCTTCACGCTACAGAACGCCGGCCGCTATTACCTGGCGCACAACGGCGCGGGGAGCTCCGGCGACGAACTGATCGTCCCCTCGCCGATCGACTCACTCGGGCTGTCCAAGTATGCCGGCGTCGTGCGGATCACCCTGCGGCTGGCGGACACGACGGGCAACAAGGTGACGACCGTCTCGGCCGCGAACTACCGGAATTGACATTCGTGCTGGACCGACACCGCCCGCCTGCCACTCTCACGCTCCGCGACGATCGCGGAGCGGTTCTCATGATGGTGCTCGCTTTCGCGATCGTCGTCACCATCGGCGGGATGGCGTTTCTGGAATCCGGCGCGCTCGAGGCGCGCAACGCCACGCAGCGCACACAGTCGGAGCAGGCGTTCTGGCTCGCGGAAGGCGCATTCAATCGCGCGACCGCGGAGCTGTGGAAGGATGCGTCGTGGGGGAGCGGTACGCCCAAGACGGTGACGGACACGCTCTCCGGCAGCAACTACACGATCACCGTGCGTGACACCACAATCGGTGGTGAGCCGGGCTATCGGTTCATCGTGGCCGGAACGGTGCAAGGCGTCGGCGACAATTCCGTTCGCAAGATCGACGTCGCCACGACGCAGAAGCTCGCCGCGTGGGACGACCAATACTCCGTGATCGCCGGCGGTTCCGTCGACATCCAGAGTGCCGCGGCATACGACAATCTCGGCGGAAACGTGCACGCGGATTCCGTGATCGACGTCCCGAGCTCGCGGAGCGAGAAATCCACGTGGGTCGACGGCATCGAGATGTATCCGCCGCCGATGTACACCGCGCCGGACAGCTTCGGCCCGGCGTCGGGGAGCACCTACTACTACGTGAGGTGCACGGGCACGGGGCCCGTGACGTGCGAGGTACTCGATCGCAACGGTGCGTCGTACTCTCCGGCACGCTACTTCACGCCGTCCAGCGCCGCGTCCTACAGCGGCGGCAAGTATGTCTTCGACCTGAGCGGCGGCGACTTCGATTGGGCCTCCAGCATCTTTCCGCCGATCGGCGCCGCGACCCGGGTGGTCGTGAACTTCGGTGAGTACCAAACGAGCGACATCACCTTCGACGGCGGCGGCGCGGACATCAAGTCGACGATCATCAATACAAAGTACACCGGCCCCGGAACCGCTTCCGATCGCTTGGTCGCGAGCAACTGGGTGGGGGGCGACGTCACGCTCAAGAACAACGCCCGGTTCGTGCCCGCCAACGGCATTGGGCTCGTGATCAAGAACTTCGTCAAAGGGACCGGCGGAGGGGGGACGTACGTCGGAACGTCTACGTCGGGGGCGGTGGTCTACGCGACCGGGAATATCTCCGGAACCGGTGGGAGCATCACGTTCTACGGGGCGCTCATCGCTCTCGGGGACATCTCGCTCAGTGGAAACACGACCATCGTTTACAAGTCGAGTTTCTACTCGAAACTGCCGACACCCTTTCAGTCGGGCAAAGCGGCCGGCGCCAGCGCCAGCCTCACGATGAAGACCTGGAAGGAAATCCCGCGCTGACGAAAGCGTGAGATTGCGGCAACGCAGGAACGTACAGCAAGGAGGCTGAATGCCGGGGAACCGCCGGTGGGTCACCGCAGTGCTCCGTGGCCGGGAGGCTGTGACGGTCCTAACTGCGGAGCATAAGGCGTCGGGTCTGGTGGTGCGCGGTCTGGCGCACCGAGCCGCGCGCGCCGGTGACGAGGACGCCGAACGCGCGGCGATGCGCGGCGCACTCCTGGACGCGCGCAAGCAAGCGCGCGGCGCCGGCATTACCGTGACCGCGCTGAACGCGCGCACAGCGGTGATGCGCGAAGCGCAGTTCCCGCTGTTCACGCCGGATGAACTGGTCGCCGCGCTCCAGAGCGAAGCGCGCCGTCACATCCCGCTCGACCTGCGCGAGTCCGCCTTCGACTACCAGGTTCTCGCGCGGGACGAACAGGCGCAGGTCACGCATGTCCTCCTGGTGGCAGTGCCCCGGCGCAATCTCGTGGACACCGTGGAGCCGATGTCGCGCGTCGGTGCGGAACCCTGGATCATCGACGTCGAACCGCTCGCGGCCGTCAACGCCCTCCTCCACTTCGAGCCGCTCGAGAGCGAGCAGGCCCTCGGTCTCATCGAAATCACGCAGAACGGTCTGACGTTCACGTTGCTCTCGGCGGACGGTCACTTCCTCACGCGCACCGTCGGCGCCTACGACAACGAGCCGGGCGCCGAGCTGGTGGCCGCGACGGCGGATCCGTTCCAGCAGCGGGACGCGGATCGCAGGTTCAACGACCCGCTCGCGGCGGGCGAATCGTCGGTCACGGATGCCGACCGGCTCACACTCGACGTGCGCCGGACACTCAGCTTCTTCCAGCAGACGCTCGGCCGGAAGCCGCGCATGCGCTTGCGCGTCGTGGGTCCGAATCCGCTGCGCTCGGAAGTGATCGCGCGCTTGCAGAGCGCGCTGCAGATCGACGACATCTCCACGGCTCCGGTGGATCGCATCCCGTTTGCGAAGAACGTGCGCGCACCGGAGGCGCTCGTTACGGGCGAATCCGCCGATCTGCTCGTCGCATTCGGCCTCGCCTTGCGGCACATCTCGCCGAAGGGGACACAGCGTCCGTGGCTCGCGATCAACGTGTACCCGGACCGCGGGCGGCGACAGAAGCGCGAACGCTCGCGCATGGTGGGCGTGGCGGCCGCGAGCTTCGTGCTGGCGCTCAACGCGGGGGCGCTCGGGTTCCTCTTGCTGGCGACGCAGAACCTCGCGCGCAACGTGCGCTCGAGCGCCGCCGAGGTGGAGCACATCAAGGCGGAAGCGGTCCGGGTGCAGTCGACGGCGGGACACGCTCTCGCGGAGCGGGAGACGCTCGACAAGCGCCGGACGACACGCATGGTGTGGTCGCCGGCATTGGTCGCCACCGCGTCACGCCTGCCCTGGAGTTTGGAACTGACCTCCGTTGCGCTCGCGAGTGCGTCGGCGGAAGACACCCTCGGTACCGCGATCACGATTCGCGGCATCGTCGTGCAGTCCACGAACGCGGATCCGTTCGGCCCGGTGACGGAGTACGTCGAGAACTTGCGCGAATCACCCACGATGCAACGCTTGTTTCCCTACGTGGACATCATCAACACGTGGGAAGCGACGACCACCGGTTCGACGACGCGCAACTTCGAAATCCGCTGCAGCCGAAGGGAGCAAGTGCGATGAAGCTCCGGGGAGCAAAGGTCAAGTTTGATTGGCAGCGCACGCTGACCATCGGCGCGGTGATTCTCACGCTCGCCTACGGGGTCGTGGATCGGACGATGTACGCGAAGCAGGTCAAGGAGCGCGAACTCGTGCGCGCGCAAGCTGTGGAAGCGTGGGGGCAGCTGTTCACCGCGCAGGCGCAGGCCGAACAAGCGCGCAACATTCCGCGCCGCACGTGGGACGACCAGTACGCGCTCACGCGCGACGCGGTGCTGAGCACGTACGACGTGCTGCGGCAGCTGGCCGCCTGGACGGGCGTCCGCATCACGGTGTTCACGCCCACCGCTCCGACCAAGGTCGAGAACGTGTTGCACACGCCGATCAGCATCACGGTGAACGGCGGGTACCCGGAGATCGTGCGCTTCCTCACGCGCGTCGAGCACTCGTCGCTCCTGTTCACGGTGCAGAGCACGTCGATCAACAGGAGCGATCAGCCGGGCGGCGGGATCATCGGTCAGGTCAGCCTCGTCGTGACGACCCTGCCCGGAGCGGTGCAGGTCGCACCCGACAGCAGCACCGCGAGCGCGCGGCAGCGGGGAGGGCACGCATCGTGAGAAAGGCGAAGAAGTCCGGCACGTCGATCACCGGAGCCCAGGTCGGTGCTGCGCTGATCGTCGTGGCGACGCTCTTCACGATCGGACGCAGCTTGATGGTCGCGCAGGCGACGATGCGCCACGTGCCGCAGCAGGCTCCGCCGCGCACCAAGGTGGAAGCGGTTTCGCCGGAGGCACCCAACTCGCTCGGCCTGAGCGAGCTGCACGCGCTCGACGCCGCCCTCGCCGCGCGCGATCCGATGTCGCGCGGGCGCGGTCACGGCGCGGAGGGGTCCGGGGTGGAGTTCGAGCGGCTTCCGCTCGCGGTCGGCGAACTCCCGCCGCCCGCCAGCCCGGACATGCGGGACGGGATGATGCCCGCCACGGGGGTGCAGTACAGCGCCGAGCCGTCGCTCGTGAGCGCGCTCGGCGACTTCGCGATCGTGCGTGCCCGCGACGGCGTGGATCACGCCGTCCGCCAGGGCGACATCGTGGACGGATACGTCGTGCGTGCGATCCGCGCCGACGGCGTCGTGCTCGCCGCGGGGGCGAAGGAAATCACGCTGCGCTCGCGCGCAGGAAACTAGTCATGGATGTACGACTCATTACTTCGTCGAGGAGATCAGGGATGATGACCGGACGAACACGTCACTCGCGGCTTGTCACGACGCTCGTCGCACTCGCGGGTGCGGCGTGGTTGTGCGCGGCGGCCGCTCCACCGAGCGTGCGCGCCGCGGACTCATCGCAGACCGTGACGCTGGATGCGGACAACACGTCCGCCGACGCACTCTTGCAACTGATCTCCGCGAAGTACGGCATCAACATGGTGATCAGTCCGGAGGCGAAAGACACGCGCGTCAACATCCACGTCAAGCAGGTCACGATCGACGACGCGGTGTCCATGATTGTGAAGGCGGCGGGACTCGGTTACCAGCGCATCGGCGACGCGATCGTCGTGGCGTCGACGCAGCGCCTGTCCGACAACTCGACGACGTCGGCGTTGGTCGTGCCGCTGCGCCACGCGGATCCCAAGAAAGTGGCTCCGCTACTAGAAGGACTGGGCGCCCAGGTGCGCGTGGACCCCGCAACATCGCAGTTGATCATCAGCGCACCGGTTGGTTTGCGCAGCCAGTTGCTGACGATGGTGCAAGGGCTGGACAGACCGGCGCGGCAGGTCGAGCTGCGCGCGCGGCTGATCGAGGTCTCGACGAACGACCTGCAGTCGATCGGGATCGACTGGGCGAAGCTCACCACGTTCACGACGGTGATCACCGAAGGCGTTCCGGGCGGTGGTGGAACGGGCGGGACGGGCGGCGGTGGCGGTGGATCCTCTGCGCCGCCGGATCAAATCCCCGGCCAGCTCGGATTCCGCGACATGAGTTCGTATGGACGCCTCGCGCGTCAATCCGAGGCGTGGCGCGTCACAATCGACGCGATCATCCAGAACGGCAAAGGTAAGGTGCTCTCCGACGTGAAGCTCGCGACGCTGAGCGACGCGACCGCGGAGATCCACATCGGTGACGTGATCCCGTACCTGGTCGCGGGGCCGCCGAGTTCGACCGGTATCATCACGTACTCGGTGGAGAAGGCGGACACGGGCGTGCAACTCAAGATCACGCCGCGCGTCACGGCCGACGGCGACATCATCGCGCAGATCGAGCCGAGCGTAAGCAGCGTGGTCGCATTCCGCGGTCCGGACGCCTCTCTCCCGCAGACCAAGGAACGGACCGCCGCGACGAACGTGCGGGTGCGGGACGGCGAGACCATCGTGATCGCCGGACTGCAGAGCGACGAAACGACCGTGACCGTGGACAAGGTGCCGTTGCTCGGGGACATCCCGGTGATCGGAAACCTGTTTCGCCACTACAAGCGCGTCACGAACAAGACCGACTTGGTGATCGAGATCACTCCGCGCCTGCTGTAGTCGCATCGCGCGAGACCGACACGCCGCGGCCCGCTCCTCGACGGAGCGGGCTGCGCTGTTTGTTGTTCGCGCCGCTCGCGCATGGTAGCGTGAATGCGTGACGCATGATCCCGCCACTTCTTTGCGCGCGCTTCCCAGCGTCGAGGCCGTTCTCTCGCATCCCGTCGTGATCGCCGGCGTGGACGGCGTTCCGCGCCGGCTCGCAGCGGTCGCGGTGCGCGAGGAAATCGCCGCCTGGCGCGAGCGAGCGCTGCGCGGTGAGATGGACGCGGCGCCGTCCGTGGAAGACGTGGCGCATGCGTCGGTGCGGCGCGCACACGCGATGCGGCCCGGTCTCCGGCGCGTCATCAATGCCACGGGCGTCGTCCTGCACACGAACCTCGGGCGCGCGCCCCTGTCCGACGCCGCCGCGCGTGCGGCGTACGACGCGGCGCGGCACTACACCAACCTCGAACTGGACCTCGCCACCGGCCGCCGCGGGAGCCGGCATGCGCACGCCGCTCGTCTCCTCACGCTGCTCACCGGCGCGGAAGCCGCGGTCGTCGTGAACAACAACGCGGCGGCCGTTCTCCTGTCGCTCCGCGCCATGGCGCACGGACGCGAGGTGATCGTCTCACGCGGTCAACTCGTGGAGATTGGCGGGTCATTCCGCCTGCCGGACGTGATGTCCGTGTCGGGCGCGCGCCTCGTGGAAGTGGGGACGACCAATCGCACCCATGCGCGCGACTATCGTGGCGCGATCCGCGCCGAAACCGCCGCGCTACTCTTCGTCCACCAAAGCAACTTCGCCCAGAGCGGGTTCGTCGCGGATGTCTCGCTCGAGGAGATGGTGGCGATCGGACGAGAAGCCGGACTCCCCGTGCTCGCCGATCTGGGCAGCGGGTGCCTCGTGGACCTCGGCGCGCACGGCCTCCCGTGCGAACCGACCATCGCCGACGCAGTAGCAACTGGAGCGGCTCTCGTGATGGCCAGCGGCGACAAGTTGCTGGGCGGGCCTCAGGCCGGGATCATCGCCGGGACGAGGGCCGCGGTGCACGCCGTGGCCACGGACCCCCTCATGCGCGCCGTGCGTCCCGACAAGATGACGCTCGCCGCACTCCTCGCCACTTTGAGCGACTACTGCGACGCGGACGGTGCTCGGCGGACGATCCCCGCGCTGCGCGCCCTGACGGCCTCGAGGGACGACCTCCGCGCTCACGCGGAGGCACTGGCCCAGGCGATTCGCGCCGGCGCCGGGACGGATGCGGAGGTGCACGTGACGACCCGCAAAGACGTCTCCGAGGCCGGCGGCGGTTCCCTCCCCGGCGCGCATCTGCCCACGTGCGTGGTCGAGATACGGTGCGACGCCTGCGATCCGGGCCGTCTCGCAGAGGCCCTGCGGCGGTGCGATCCGGCGGTGATGGCTCGTGTCGCGGAGGACCGGCTCCTCCTCGATCCGCGGACGCTCCTCCCGGGCGAGGACGCGCTGGTGGCCGCCGGACTGTCGGAGGCTCTTGCTAAGGTCACCCGGAATCGTACCGCCCCGGCGCCTGCCGCGAACGGGGATCCCAACCGGCGCCCCACGAGGACAGACGCCTGATGTTCATCCAGAAGATCTCCATCCACGGCTTCAAGTCGTTCGTCGACAAAGTCGAATTGGAATTCGGCTCGGGTCTCACCGGCATCATCGGGCCGAACGGGTGTGGCAAGACGAACATCACCGACGCGATTCGATGGGTGCTTGGGGAGCAGAAAGCCAGCGTTTTGCGCGGCAGCACCATGGAAGACGTCATCTTCTCCGGCTCCACTTCGCGCAAGCCACTCGGCATGGCGGAGGTCGGTCTCACGTTGTCGAATCACGCGGGCATCCTGCCGGTGGATTGGCCGGAAGTGGTGGTGACACGTCGCGTGTATCGCTCGGGCGAGAGCGAGTACTTCATGAACAAGACGCCGTGCCGCCTGCGCGACATCCGCGACCTGTTCTACGACACCGGCGTCGGTTCGCATGCCTATTCGGTCATCGAACGGCAAATGGTCGACAACGTGCTGAGCGATACGGGCGGCCACCGGCGCTTCTTGTTCGAGGAAGCGGCGGGCGTCATGAAGTACAAGACCCGCCGCAAGGAAGCGCTGAACAAGCTGGAAGCGACCGAGGCGGATCTGTTGCGCCTCAGCGACATCATGAGCGAGGTGGAGCGCGAGGTGCGCTCGCTTATGTATCAGGCGAGCAAAGCGCGCCGGTGGGTGAAGCTGCGCAACGAGATTCTGCAACTCGAGATGTCCGTGTCCGCCGCGCGGCGCACGGAACTGATCGCGCGCGACGCGGACATCACGCGTCGACTCGCGGACTTGGACGGACGGCTCGGCACGAATCAGGAGGGCCTCCGCAGGCTCGAAGAGGAGCGCGCGACGCTCCTGGCGAAGCAGATCGACATCGACCGGCGGCTCTCGACGGCGCGCGAGGCGGCGCATGCCGCAGAGGATCGCGCCGCGTCCACGTCGCAGGAACTGGGCGTGCTGCGCGAGCGCCAGGCCGGCATGCGTCTCCGTCTGGCCACGTTGGATCCGGAGGAAGAGCGGCTCGGCGCGCGCATCGTCGCGACGAGCGAGCGTCTGCGGGAAGTGCAGGCGGCTCTCGCGGGCGTCGACCTGCACTCGCGCACGGCGCGTTTGGCCGAGTTGGAGGCGCAGCTGTCCGCGGCGGAGACGCGGGTGCGGGAGCTGCGCGAGAACGTCGCGCACGAGTCGCAACTCTCCATGGACTTCCAGCGCGTCGAGGTGGAGGCGCGTTCCACCCGCGATCGCCTGACGGCGGACATCGAGCGGTTGCTCGACGCGACCTCTCGCGTGCGCAGCGAGATCGACGAGCTCACACCTGTGATCGCGGAGAAGTCGTCGCGCATCGAAGAGATCGGCCGCCACGCGAACGACATCGCCACCCATCTCGCCGAGGTGGCACGTCGTGCGCAGGAGGCGGCGGATGTCGGAGCGGCGCTGCAGGTCCGCAAGACCGCGCTGCTCGAAACGGACCGTGAACTCGCGGGCCGCATTGCGACGCTGCGAAGCCGCGAGGAGACGCTGCGCGAGTTGAAGAACGCGCGTGAAGGATACGACCAAGGCGTGCGGTCGCTGCTCTCGCGCGACGATCGCGACGCAAGCGGCTTGCTCGGCGTCGTCCCGGATCTGATTCGCGTGCCCGTGGGACAAGCAGACTGGTTGGAAGCCGCGCTCGCCGGCGCCGTGCAATGCGTGATCGCGCGCGATACGGGTGCCGCCGCGGCCGCGCTCGCCGCGCTGCGTGCGGGGTCTTCGGGCAAGGCGACGCTGCAGCCGCTGGACCGCGTGCCGATGCGCGTGCCGCCGCTTCCGATCGGCCTCCTGCATCGCCCGGGGGTGATCGGTGCAGCCATCGACGCGGTGGAGTGCGACGACGAGTTCAAGCCGCTCGCCCGCGCACTCTTCGGGCGCGTCGTTCTGGTGGAGAACTCCGCGCTGGCGGCCACGCTGTCGGCGGAGTTTGCGGGGCACGCATGGCGCTTCGTCACCCCGGACGGCCAGGTGTGGTCGTCAGAGGGGTGGGTGAGCGGAGGCGCGGGTGGTGGTGGTGAGGGCTTCTTGCGCCGCGAGGGCGAGTTGCGCGAGCTCCTCGGGGAGGTGGAGCGCCTCGGCGTCGAGCACGCGCAGTGTCAAGCGGCGCTCGTGGAGATCGCAGACAGCATCGCGCGCGCGCTGGCGGACGAACGCGCGGCGGCGGACGAGAAGCAAAGCGCGTCGGATCGTCTCCACGCCTTGCACGCGGAGCGCAGCGGTTTGCAGAGCGAGTTCGAGCTCTTGGATCGCCGGCGGGCGTCCTGCCGCGCCACCGTCGAGGAAACGGACGCTCTGGTTGTGCAGCATCGCGCGGAACTGTCCGTCCAAGTCCGCGAGTCGACGCGTG
>CAZEPH010000044.1:0-11154 GCA_964514075.1 uncultured bacterium
AACAGCTGATCCGGCGCCGCGCCCCACTTGTTCTTGATGACCGCGCACTGCCCGCCGATCGCGTTACACGAACCATGCAGCAAGTGCATGATCGTGGTGCCCCCGGCGAGTTGCCGGTAGATGTTCTGGCTCTCGGAGTTGATGACGTCCTGAATGCGCACTTCGGACGTGACGATGTTCGTGCACTCGTTGACATTTCCGAGAACCGCCGCGTGACTGTGCGCATCGAGGATGCCCGGTGCCACGCACTTGCCGCGCGCGTCGATGACCACCGCTCCCGCCGGCGCAGTGAGGTTCTTGCCGATCGCGGCGATCGTGCTGCCCTTCACCAACATGTCCGTGTCGGCCAGCGTGCCCTGAGGTCCCGCCGTCCACAACGTGGCGTGCGCGATCAGCACGGCGGGCGGCTGCGACGGTGGCTGCGCGAGCCACGCTTCCGCGACGCCTGCCACGCGTGCGGCGGGCACGATGCGCTCGGCCGTGCTGTCCGCGGACACCTCGCGCTTCTCCTCACCGGGCTTCTTCTCTGCCGCAGTGCGTCCGCCCGTGACCGCGGTCACCTCGTCGCCGGCGCGCGCCGTCCCCGTGACGTTGTCGTTCCGCACGCGCAGGTCGAACTCCGTTGCCGTGCCGCCGCGAGTGGCGACGCATTGCAAGCGGTCACGATCCAGGGCGACCTGCGTGGCGGTCACGGTGTCCGCGCCGGCCACGAACTGTGCCGTCGTATCCTTCTCCGCTGCCACGGTCAGTGTGACAGACTGCGCCGCACCGCCGCGCGGCGTGTAGCGGAGCGAGAACGTCCCGGCCATCGACAGGTTGTCGCTGTCGGGGATTTCGAACCGCGCCCCGTCGACCCACACCTCGCGTACCTGGCTCTTGTCGCCGAACAACTCGCCGCGGGTCACGGTGAGGTTTGCGACCTTCCCGGGGGCGAGCGTACCCGCGCGTTCGCTCATGCCCAGCATGCGCGCGGGCACCGTCGTCACGGCGGCGAGAGCATCGGAGGCCGACAGCCCGCGCTTCATCGCCTCTGCGACTTTCCCGCGGAACTCCTTCACGTCCTTGAGCCCGTTCGCGGTCAGCGCAAACGTCACGCGATTCGCGGTGAGCACCGCCGCGTTGCCGGGCGCGTTCTGCCAATGACGCAACTCCGCGGTGCTCACTTCGAGCGCCTCGTCCGGTGTGGAGACGCTCGGCGCATCGGGGAAATTCACCGGCACGATCAACGCGGCGCCGGTCGCTGCGATCTCGCGGACGCGCTTGTACTCGTCGCCGCGCGTGACGATCGGCCCCGGTGTGAGGCCCGCTTCGCGCGCGACGGCCGCGGCGCGTAGCACCTCCAGCATGTCTCCTGCGACGAACAGCGCCGGTTGCGTTCCCGCGAGCACCGGTTGCAGCGCCGACCACGCGGTGTTCGTCTCCGGCTGCGCCGCCGCTCCGGGTTTCTTCGTCCACGCGGCCAGGGCGTCTCGCAACCACTGCGCATCGCGGAATGCCTGCCGCACGACGGTGATCGCGCCCATGAGCGAACCGGGGTACGCGTTCCCGCGCTGCACTTCGAACGCGATCACGTGCGCGAAGGTGCGGCGGAGTGTGTTGTCGTTCGCCGTCCCCGCACCGAGCCCGACCACCGCGCTCTGTCCGCGGAACACGCCGCTGCGCGGAACGAGTTGCACCGCGGAGAAGCCGGCGGCGCGCAGATCGGCGAGCTGCGACTCCGCGAGCGGCCACGCGTCCAGCGCTTCCTTCTCGGGGTGCACGCACTCGAGGTCGTGCACGGCCCCCTTCGGCGCAGCCGGTGGTGGCGTCTGCTGCGGTCCGCGGCCCGCCGCCGGCCCGCCGGCACGTGGTCCGCCGCCCTGCTGCTGCTCCGCCGGCATCACGAACGCATCGATCAGGCCCGCGTACACCGTGAGGCTGTCGCCCGGCCATACGCGTGCGTCGGCGGGAACGGGGACGTTCGTGCCCACGGCCGTGATGAGGCCGTCGCGCATGACGATCGTCCCTCGTTCGATGACCTGTCCCGGCGCGGGAACGAGACGAGCGCCCACGATTGCATGAACGCGGGGCGTGGCGGACTGTGCGGCGAGAACGAAGGCACTCGTCGCGGTCGCGGAGAGAACACCAGCAAGGCATGCGCGACGAACCACGTGGAGCATGCGGACTCCTTCGGCACGGGGGAAGCGGGAATGGGCCGTCGCCCATGCAAGTGGGACGACCGCGATGCAGAGAGGACGGGAGCGAACTCTAGGCGTGCCGCCGCCGGAGCGCAAGAGCAGTGGACTCGTGCTACGATGCGGGCCCCTCCCATTCCTCAGGAGACCAGTCCCGCATCGTGTCCGTCACGTCCCAGCCGCCGCGCCTCGTTGCACTCGCGACCGCAGCACCCGCCACGGTCGTGGAACAAGAGAACGTGCGCGACGCCGTCGCCGCCCTGTTCGGCGGAGCCACCGCATCGAACCGGCGGCTCCTCGACGTCTTCGCCCACACGGGCATCGCTCGGCGCCACGTGAGCGCACCGCTCGAGTGGTACGCATCCGCGCACACGTTCGGCGACGCGAACGATCGCTACATCGCGACGGCCGACGACCTCGCTGCCACCGTCGCGCGCGACGTGCTCGCGGCTGCCGGCCTCGCGCCCGCCGACGTCGACCACATCGTGTTCGTGTCCTCCACGGGCATCGTGACGCCCAGCATCGATGCGCGGCTCGCGCATCGACTCGGGTGTGATGCGCACGTGCGCCGCACGCCGTTGTGGGGGCTGGGATGTGCGGGCGGCGTGGTCGGACTGGCACGCGCCGCGGACTTCGCACGCGCCGATCCACGCGCGCGCGTGCTGATGATCGCGCTTGAATTGTGCAGCCTCACGTTCCAACCGGGCGATGCGGATCGCCGCACGTGGATCGCCGCGTCGCTCTTCGGCGACGGCGCCGCCGCCGCGCTCGTGTGCGGCGCGGACGCCGCCATTCCCCGCTCGCCGTCCACCACCTTGGAGGTTCTCGCTGCTTCCAGCACCCTCTTCCCGGATTCGCTCGACGTGATGGGGTGGACCGTGGACGGCGACGGATTGCACGTCGTGTTCTCGCAGGACATCCCGGCGATCGTGCGGCACCGCGTGCGCGGCGCCGTCGACGCGTTTCTGCGCGAGCAGTCGGTGGATCTGACGCAGATCGCACACATCGTCACGCATCCCGGCGGACCGAAGGTGCTGGACGCCTACGCGGAGGTTCTGGAGCGGCCGATCGAGGCGTTCGCACACGCGATCGCGGTGCTGCAGGAGTACGGCAACATGTCGTCGCCCACATGCTTGTTCGTCTTGGAGCGGTTCCTTCGCTCCGGCGAGATGCAGGGCGGCGACACCGCGCTACTCGGCGCGCTCGGCCCGGGGTTCTGCTCGGAACTCGCCTTGTTGCGTGTCCGCGGAGGCATGGCATGACCGACCGCGTGATGGAACCGACGCCGGACGAGTTCGACGCGCTCACCGCGGCGTGCGTCGCGTTCGTGCGCGCGCACATCGTCGCGCTGGACGATCACCCGTCGGCCGACATGGACGGCGCTTCCGAGATCGCGGAGACGTTTCGCGAGTCGCTCCCCGCGCACGGCCGACCGCTCGCGGACATCTTGCAGCGGCTGGAACTGGCGTTCGCGAAGTCGTTCACGACGAACGGTCCCGGCTACCTGGCGTTCATCCCCGGAGGCGGACTGTATGCCTCTGCGCTCGCGGACTACATCGCCGCGGCGATGAATCGCTACACCGGCGTGATCAAGGCGGCGCCGGCGCTGTCGCAAATCGAGGAGACGACCGTGCGTTGGCTCTGCGAGTTGATGGGATACCCCGCGCACGCACGCGGCACACTCACGACCGGCGGTTCGCTCTCCAACTTGACCGCGATCACGACGGCGCGCATCGCGCGGCTGCCCGAGGACTTTCTGAACGGCGTGCTGTACATGTCGGAGGACACGCACGTCTCCGTCCCCAAGGCCGCTCGCCTCGCGGGTTTTCCGGCGAGCGCCGTGCGTCTGATCCCCGTCGACGCGCGACGCCGCATTCGCCTCGATGCACTCGAGAGCGCGATCGCTGCCGATCGTTCCGCGGGACGCCGGCCGTTCTTGGTCTGCGCCAACGCGGGGACGGTGGCGACCGGTGCGATCGATCCGCTGGACGCGCTGGCGGAGTTGGCGCGTGCCGAAGGGCTGTGGCTGCACGCGGACGCCGCGTACGGCGGGTTTTTTCGCGCGGCCGAGGGGGGCGCGGCTCTTCTCCGCGGGGTCGAGCGGTGCGACTCCCTCACGCTCGATCCGCACAAGACGCTGTTCCTCCCGTACGGCACGGGCTGCGTGCTCGTGCGCGATGGGGACGCGCTGCATCGCGCGCACGAAACGGAGGCCGCGTACTTGCGTGACGTGGCGGCGGAGGGGGATCGGATCAACATGACGGATCTCTCGCCGGAGCTGTCGCGGGACTTCCGCGCGATTCGCGTGTGGCTGCCGTTCGTGTTGTACGGCGTCGACGCCTTCCGCACGCAACTCACGGAGAAGCTTGCGCTCGCGCGCGTCGTCTACGAGCGTCTCCGCGCGGACGACCGCTTCGAGTTGTTGGACGAGCCCCAGCTGTCGATCGTCGCGTTTCGCCTGCGCGACGCGGACGACGCGCTGAACGCCGAGTTACTGCGCCGCGTCAACGCGCGCGGCCGCGTGTTCCTGTCCAGCACCACCGTGGATGGTCGGTACACGCTCCGGGTGTGCGTCGTGAGCTACCGCACCCACCGCGACCGCATCGAGGATGCACTGCACGCACTCCAAGAAGAAGCGCGGGCGCTCGGTGTGGAGCGCCCGCGCCCTCGCTGATCCGCGATGCGGAGTGACTAGTGTGCGTACAGCTGCTTGATCGATCCCCACGTCTTCGGTTCGACCGGCGTCGTCATGTTCAAGGTGACGATGCGGAGGTCGTCGGTTACGGTTGCGCACGTCGATAGGAACGTGAACGTGTGCAAGTCCCCTGAGATCGTGAAGTACTCATTCGGCGCGAGCTCGAGGCTCCGCTCAGACGATCCCGTGGCGTACGCGCTGCCAAAGCGGCCGAGGAGTGCGTCGGTGGCGTCCAGGCTCGTGTCCTTCGCTTCCACGCCCAGGATCATCTCGTCGAACATGACGGATCCCGTGAGCGTGCGAGAGGTCGAGCCGAGCGGATCGAAGTGAACGTAGTAGGTGTTGACCCGGAGTCCTTCCATCAGAGTGCCGGGTGTGAGGTCAGCGATGCTCTTGTACGACTTCGCGGTCGTCGCATCCACCGCCAACGGCGCGATCAAGGTGAAGTTGGTCTTCTCTTCGAAGACGCGGATCTCGACGTTGTTCTCGTACGCGCCCACCGCCACGGAAACCGGCGCCGCGACCTTCTTCATGGCGCCCGTCGTCGAGAGGATCATGGAGTGGGAGACTGACTGAGTACCAACGGCCGCACAAGCGACCAGTAGGACGAGGCGGAACGAGGCGACACTGCCAGGAGAATGCATGGACCCCCCAGGAACACAACAAGCTGATGAACGATGCTGGGGAGTAGCGGCAGTATAATCGATGCTCTGGCTTCTTTGGTAGTGCACCGGGCTATATTACGGTCGTTTCCCCTAGGCTCGCGTGCCGTATCGAGATCCTATGCGGTTGGACGACAGTCTCTTGTCGAAAGGCCCACTGCCCGGGAGGCGCAAGAAAATCTCGCGGCGGACCACCGCCGGCAGGAGGCTGCAATGCGCGAAATCCACAAAGGCCGGGTCGTTCACCTCTTCGAACACGACCTCGTGTTGCCGAACGGAGTCCGGACGACACTCGAAGTCGTGCGCCACCCGGGGGCCGCTGCGGTCGTTCCGTTCGTGTTGGCCGAGGAGGTGGTGATGGTCCGTCAATTCCGTTACGCGGCGGGCGGGTACTTGTGGGAGATCCCCGCCGGCAAGCTGGACGGCGGGGAGAAACCTGAGGCGTGCGCCGCACGCGAGTGCGAGGAGGAGGTCGGCTTCCGCCCAGGCCGGTTGGAGCGGCTGGGCGCGATCCTTACGACTCCGGGTTTCACCGACGAGATCATCCACTTGTACGCGGGGTTCGACCTTACGCCGACGCGCACCGCTCACGAAGCCGACGAGGTGATGACCGTCACGCGAATGCCCTTCGCCGAGGTCCTCCGCATGGTCGACACGGGCGAGATCACCGATGCGAAGAGCGTGAGCGCCCTCCTGCTCGCCGCACGGCGTTTCGGCTTTCCGTTGCCCTCTGGCGGAGGCTAGTCGGGCTCCTGCGGGATCACGATCCAGCAGATCGCGTAGGGAAGGATGCCGGGGAGACCACCGGGAACCAGCAGCAACACCCAGATCAAACGCGACACCCAAATCGGAATGCCGAATCGTTCCGCCAGTCCCGCCGCCACGCCCGCGATGACCTTGTGGCGCCGCGATCGATACAGCCCGCGCTTCTCCGTCATGCGGATGTCTCCTTCTGTACGCCAACCAGCACGATGTCGATACCCGTGCGCACGAGCCGGTCGATGCGGATCGGCACGCCGAGCGCGAACGCCAGTTGGACGCCGTCTGTCAGCGCTTTGAGCAATTCCGCCGCGGCGACGGCGTCCACATCGCGCAGTTCTCCTTCAGCCTGCCCCTGCTTGAGGAGTTTGGCGAGTTCGCCGATGTAGTTGCGGTGCAACTGGAGGAGTCGCGATCGCATTTCGTGATCGCGGAGCGCCATGTCACCGAGAACCACCATGAATCGCGCGTGGTCCGTGTCCGTCGCGAACAACTTGAGAAAGTACCGCGCGAGCGCGCGCAGTTTGCCGGGAAGCGAATCGGGCGAGGCGACGATTTCGCGCAGCGCCCCCATGGATTGCTCGTAGTCGCGCTCGACCAGTGCGTGGAAGATCTCGCGCTTCGAGGGAAAGTGAAAGTAGATTCCGCCCTTGGACAGCCCGGCGCGGTTGGCGATGTCTTCGACGCGCGTTTGATAGTAGCCGTCCTGCAGAAAGCACGAACGCGCGGCGTTGAGGATTTGCTGCACGCGAACGTCTTGGGGGAGTTTGCGTGGCATCGGCGTCTCCGTCCGTCATCGATCACCGAGGATGAGCGTGTGCGGGCCTCGATGGCGATTCGCGGCATCTTCCCATCCTGCGACGCAGATCACAACCCGCTGATGTCGCGGGTGGCCGAGAGGAGCACGGTCTCCGCGCGTCGATGCGATCCGGATCGAGGCTCGCGGCTGCGTCGAGAATGACGTGGGCGTGCCGCGTCATCACGCGGTCAGTTCTCGATGGTCAGGCTCACGCGCGGGCGCGTCTGCACCGTGCTCGTCCACAGTGGAACATCGACGACGACCCGCGGACCCTCGATCGGGCCAACGGCGACGCCGACCCCCGCTTCCGCGGTCCACCACCCGCGCGGAAGCTCGGTGAGTCCTTTCGCCGACCACTGGCGTGCGTGCGAGAGGTCCGCGCCCGTGGCGAACAGATGCAGGTTCCGCGCGAGCCGAGGCGTGACTTCCAGAGAGAGAGAACGCACGCCGCGCGCCCGGATTTTCCCCGGATGCACGCTGCGAAGTGCGCCCGTCGTTGCGGGGTCCAGCATGTCTTGAAGCAACGGCGCGCCTCCCACCGCCGCGACGGCTGTACGAACCCGAATCTGGACGTCCTGCAGGCGGAGGGCGTGCACCGCGCGCATGCCCCACTCGATTCCGGCGGCGCGTTCCCGCGCCATCACGACTCCGACCTTCCCCCGAACGTGAGCGGCGCACGCTCGACCGGAACGCGGCGTCGCGATCTGATAGACGCCTTCGATGGCGCTGGTGCGCCCCTGTTCCCACACATGCTGCGAGCCGACGGGAAGCGCATCGCGTCGGGATGCAACACCGAGAGCCGCCGTCCACCTCCACGATGTTGCGGCATCGGAAGGGGATGACACCTGTCCAACCGCACGCCATTGCTCGCGCGCCGTCGTGGTCAGGCGCTCCGTACCGATCACCGGGTGACAACGCTGCTTCCATTCAACGCCGGCTGTCGCGTGCCACGAGGGGTGGTTGTCTCCGCTCGTCGTGGTGAAGCCGGTCGAGATGTACGCGCTCCGGAATCCGCTGCTGCTCCACACAGCGTCCGCGCCGAAAACGACGCGGCCGAATTCATCGGTGGTGGGTGGGAGGATTCGCGGCCGCACGCGGCGGGGCGGCGGTGGGTTCATTCGATCCGACATCCAGACCGCCGCATGCGCCGAGCGCCCGCTCAGGGACTCTGCCTCCGCGATGGTCTGTCGAACGTCTTGCTCGCGGAGCACGGTGCCGCGAGTCCTCGCGTACAGCCGGCGGAGAGCAGCGCCTAGCACAGGGGCTCCGACGGAGTCACCGACGGCGCGCAGGAACGCGAGGCTCTTGGCGTAGGTGACGACGACCGCGACGTCGGACTGATCGGACGACGACGCATCGCTCAGCGGGATATCGCCCCCAGAGCGCACGACGCCTCGCCATGCGAGGCCATCCATCCACGTTCCGAGTTTCTCCCACATGGGCGGCTGGGGCAGGCGCCCGCGCGCGCTGTCTGTGTGGGCCGCGAGTTCACGTGAATACGAAGCGAGACCCTCGAAGAACCACAGCACGTTCGCTTGAGCGCCCATGGATCCGCCCCACCAGAGATGAGCCACTTCGTGTGCCACGGCTCCTCGAGAGAACGCGCGGGGACTGGAGCCGCCGTTCAATACGATGATCCCCGCGCCGGTTGCCGCTTCCGCGTCCATCTTGTGCGGAAGCACGGCGACGGCGACGTGCGAATACGGCAGCGGACCGTACAGCGCTGTGTAGGAATCGATCAGCGAACGCACCGTGGAGCGGAGAACGGCAGCGTGTTTGAGTGGCCGCGCACCGGCAACGGTGATCCGCGGCGTCAGAGCCGATGCGCTGTCCGGATAGACGCACAGGCCTTCCGATACGACGACGGTCGCCATCGGTGAGTCGTGCAGGCTCCAGGTGATGGAGTGGGTGTTGCACGGGACGGCTGACTCTGCTGGCGCGCAGGGCGCCTGGAGTCCGGACGCAACCACGCCCGCGTTCGCCGGGACGATCAGGGCGATGCGATACGTTGCCACTTCATTCACGGCGTCGCGCTGCGGGGTGGTGCTGCGCGCCACCTCGACGCCGCGGTATTCCGGAAACCACTCGTCCAGAATGAATCCGCGCCGTCCCGCGCTCGTGAATCGCATCGCCGGTGTGCATTCATAGGCAACGCGGCCGCGCACGGTCACGGTCGCGCTGTCATCGGCGACGTGCGAGGTGAGTTGCATGTATCGACCGATCATCACCACGGTCGCGCGTACTCCGTTCACACTCCACGTCCCTTCCAGGTCCTCGGTGAGCGGCCGAACCTCGGCGGAGTCCGGAAGACGCATGTAGATCGTGTCGCTTCGCGGGGACAGGGTCCGGGGAACGCACACGGCGACGTCCACCTCGACCCGGCCGCGGTGGACGTCGCAACGCGCGACGAGGTCGTATCGCACGGGCTCTCTCGCGAGGGCGAGAGACGTCCAGAGTGCGAGCGGGATCGCGTACGCGAGGATCGCACGACAGGTCGGCCGAACCTGCCGCGCGTGTCCTGCGAACGGCTCTAGAGCTTGAAGGCGACGAAGAACGGACATGGAAGATCGGAGTAGTAATCCCAGATCGCACACACGGCGATCTTCGCGATCGTCTTCAGCAGTTTGCTGAACCAGCCGTGCGGCTCGACGATGACGGCAGGCGCCGGTGCGGCGCCGTCCGTCAGAGATGTCCTCGCGGCGTACGCGGCGCCGTGATCGAAGACCGGCAACGCAATCATCGCGCCCACCAGCATCAGGGCGACGAGCGCCGCGGTGAACTTCACGCGTCCTTTCACAGCTTCCTCCTTACTCTTGCGCTGACGCCCGTGCACGTGCGAGCAGAGCAAACGCGATGCCGCGCGGATGACGCCGATCGAGCAGCGGGAGGAAGGTGGGAACGAGGCGCGTCGAAGGCGTGACCGCGTGGAGACGGAGCGGAAAGAGACGAGGCGCTATGCCTCGGCGCGACGGGAGCGTGGGTGCGGCGCTACGTCTTCCGCGTCAGCGCGCGTTGAACGGCGTGCGTGACCGCGTCCACGATGTGCGCGTCGTCGGTGGTCAGCGTCGCGGCGCGCACAGCGGCGACAGGCGGCGTCGGGCAATGCGAGCACACGTCGCACGGAAACAACGTCTCGGTGACGCCCGCGGCGCGGCGGCGGTCCAGCAACTCGCGCACGTGTGATTCGGTGAGCACGTTCACGTTTCCGAGCGATCGTGCCTTCCACAGGATCTCGGCGAAGTGCTCCAGAGTCTCCATGAGGTCGAAGGCAGCGTCCAACGAACCGCCGAGACACACGGCGCCGTGATTCGCGAGCAGGAACGCGTTGCCCTGTGCGTACAGCGGGCGCAAGCCGTCGGCGACGTGGTGCGTGCCGGGCGTTCCGTACGGCGCAATCGGCACGCCGCCGAGGGTCACGACGACCTCGGGCATCACGCACTGCGCGAGCGGGATGCCGGCGACCGCGAACGCCGTGGCCGTTGGCGGGTGCGCGTGGACGACAGCGCGAACATCCGGCCGCGCTGCGTACGCGGCGAGATGCATGTCGATCTCGGTGGAGACGCGCGCGCCGTCGGCGAGCGCGTCCCCGCGCATCGTGACGGGCACCACCATCTCTGCGGTGAGGAATCCCTTGTTCACGCCGGTGGCCGTCGCCAGTACTTCATTCTCACCCGTGCGCACGGAGATATTCCCCTCGGCGGCGCACACGAGGCCCTTCTCGTACAAGCGGTGGCCGGCGGCGATGATGTGTGCACGCGCGGCCTCGCGGTCGGGAAACGGCGTCATGACGCGAGTTCTCGCAACGCGAGAGGCAGCATGTCGGCGATGTCTCCGGCGAGCAGACCGCGTTCGCCGATTTGTTCCGCCCGTCGTTCGCCGGCGCGTGCGTGTGCATACGCGCCGAGCGTCGCCGCGTCGAACGGCTCCGCACCTTCCCCGAGAAACGCGGCGATCGCACCGGTCAACACGTCGCCGCTCCCCGCCGTCGCCATTCCAGGATGACCGGCGGTGACGACGCCGCATCGGCCATCGGGCGCGGCGACGATCGTCGGCGCGCCCTTGAGA
>CAZEPH010000045.1:0-11150 GCA_964514075.1 uncultured bacterium
AGCGATGCGAGCAGACGCGCCTCGCGCTCGAATCGCGCGATGCGCTCCGGATCGTTGGCCACATGATCCGGGATGATCTTGAGAGCGACGTCGCGTCCGAGTCGCGTGTCGCGCGCGCGGTACACCTCCCCCATGCCCCCCGCGCCGAGTGGGGCGAGGATCTGGTAGGGGCCGAGATGCGCTCCAGGGGTGAGACTCATGGCGCGCGACGATAGCAGAAAGGGCGGCGGCGGAACTCCCGTTTCGCCGTGAGGCGCGGGCGCGGCGCTACGTGACGCCGAAAAACCCGGCCCATGCCGGGTCGCGCGCTGCAACGGCTGCAACGATCGCCGATGCCTCCTCCGGCTGGAGCATGGCAAACGCACAGGCAAACAGCAGCACGGTCTCCGCATCCGATCCCGGTTCGATGGGCGCACTCGCGGGGGCGGACCACTTCTCCGCGACGAGCTTCGCAAAGCGCTTCGCATCGAGGAACGTGCGCTCGTCGCGCTCCACTTCGGCCGGCTCGATGCACAGCGCATACACGCCGCCGTCCGGCGCCGCCTCGCATCGTCGCCGGAGCATGATGTACAGCGCGTCGTGCAACGCAGGCCGTTCGCGTTCCCCGTGCCGTTCGCGCCGCGCCGCGGGCTTGTCCATCGCGCGGCGCAATCGCGCGGCAGGTGAACCAACGAACGTCTTGATGTCGAGCGTGAGGAGGACGAGTTTCGGGCGCAGCCCGACACTCCGAAACGCCTCGCTCACGATCGTCTCCGTGACGGCGGGCGCCAGCGGCCCGTCCGGCGTGAGCGGAGCGAAGGGCGATGTCAACGTGGTCGTGGTTGCAGTCGTGCGTGGCATCGCGACACAGTAAACGACACACGCGCCCACGGGCAATGGTTGCGCAATCGCGCGCGGGATGGTATCTCGGCACGGTCGCACGTCCACACACCCCGTTCTCAGGAGACACATGAACGTCGTCGTCTGCGTGAAGTGGGTTCCCGACACCGAGACCGTGATCAAGATCACGCCGGACGGGACAGGCATCGAGCACGCGAACATCAAATCGATCTTGAACCCGTACGACGAGTTCGCCGTCGAGGCGGGACTGCAACTGAAGGAGAAGGCCGGCGCGGGCGAGGTGACCGTTGTCACACTCGGGCCCGACGGCGCGAGCGCCGCGTTGCGCTCCGCGCTCGCAATGGGCGCGGACAACGCTGTGCACATCAAGGGCGATCAAGGGTTTTCGAACGGCTTCACTGTCGCGCGGATTCTGGCGGACGCGCTCACGGGCATGACGTTCGACGTGCTGCTCTTCGGGAGCCGCGCGGTGGACGACGATGGCGCGCAAGTCGGTCCGATGGTCGCGACGCTGCTCGGCCTGCCGTGCGCATCCACGATCACGAAGTTGGAGATCGACGGCGCGCGCGCGACGGTGGAACGCCCGATCGAAGGCGGCGTGGAAGTGTGCGAGACGTCCCTGCCTGCGGCGTTCACGTGCCACAAGGGGATGAACGAGCCACGCTACGCCTCGCTCAAGGGCATCATGGCCGCAAAGAAGAAGCCGCTGGACGAGCGCGCTCCGGCGACCGTCGATCCCGATGTGGAGCTGGTGTCGTTGACATTCCCGCCGGAACGTCCGCCGGGCAAGATGGTGGGCGACGGCGTCGCGGCCGTTCCGGAATTGGTGCGCTTGCTGCGCGAAGAAGCAAAGGTGATCTAGCGAAATGAGCCAGACGATTCTCGTGGTGGCGGAGCAGAGAAACGGGGCGCTGCGCCCGGCGGCGTTCGAGGCGGCGACGGTCGGCCGCACGATCGCGGATGCGATGCAGGCGCGCGTGGTCGCGGTGGTGATCGGACACAACGTTGCGTCGCTCGGCGCGGCGCTGGGCGAGTACGGCGTGGACGCGGTGGTCGCCTACGATCACCCGGACCTCGCCCTGGTTGCGCCGGATGCCTATGCGGCGTGCATCGCGCACGCGGCGACGGCCGCAGGTGCGAGCGTCGTCGTCGGCGTGGCATCTGCGATGGGGAAGGACGTGTTGCCGCGCGCCGCGGCACGCTTGGGTGCGGGCATGTTGAGCGACGCCACCGCGGTCAGCGTGAACGCTGGCGCGCTGCACGTCACGCGTCCCGTGTACGCGGGCAAGGCGCTGGCCACACTGCACGTGAAGACGCCGGTCGCGGTGGTGGCGGTGCGCCCGAAGGTGTTCACCGCGAAGAAGGCGTCGTCTCCGACGTCGCCGAGCGCGGAGGCAGCCGCGGTATCGATCGACGCGAAGGACCTGCGCATGCGCACGACGAGCGTGCAGGCCGCCGCGAGCGGCGTTCTCGACGTCGCGGAGGCGGACGTGATCGTCTCCGGCGGCCGTTCCCTCAAGAGCGCCGAGGGCTTCGGCATCATCGAAGATCTCGCGAAGGTGTTGCATGCGGCGGTCGGCGCCTCGCGCGCGGCGGTGGACGCGGGCTACCGCCCGCACCGCGATCAGGTCGGACTCACGGGGAAAGTGGTCTCCCCGTCGCTCTACATCGCGGTGGGCATCAGCGGTGCGATCCAGCACCTCGCGGGCATGTCCGGCAGCAAGGTCATCGTCGCGATCAACAAGGATCCGGAAGCCCCGATGATGAAGAAAGCGACCTACGCGGTGAGCGGCGATTTGTTCGAGGTCGTTCCCGCGTTGACCGCGGAGTTGCAAAGAGTCATGCAGCACTAAGACGGTCGGTTTCGCCCGTTCGGCCCGCTCGGAGGATCGCCCCATGGCCCGGTATCCGACGTTGTACGAGTTGTGCCTCGCGAACGGCGAAGCGCGCGGCCCCGGGCGATGCTACATGGCAAAGACGGGCGGGGCGTACCGCGCGACGTCCTACGCGGAGTTCGCGGAGCAGGTTGTGTGCGTGGCGCTCGCACTGCATGCGCTCGGCGTGGAGCGGGGCGACCGCGTCGCGATTCTCTCGGAGAACCGACCGGAGTGGATCACGCTCGACATGGGGGCCCTCTCGATCGGGGCGGTGACCACGCCGATCTACCCGTCGTATCCCGCCGCGCGCGTCGAGCATTTGTTGAACGACTGCGGAGCGAAGGCGGTGCTCGTCTCCACGCGCGAGCAGGCGGAGAAGGTGCGCGCGTCGAAGACCCCAGCCTGCGCTACGGTGATTGCCTGCTCCGGGGATGCTGCGGCGGCCGCGCCGGGCGCGCTCACGTTCGCGGAACTGGTGGATCGCGGACGGGCGCGTCATGTTGCCCAGCCCGCCCTGCACCGCGACTTGGCAGCGCGGGTCACATGCGAGGACCTTGCGACGATCATCTACACGTCCGGCACGACGGGTGTGGAGAAGGGCGTGATGCTGACGCACGCGAACATCACGTCCAACGTCGCCGCGGGGCAAACGGCAATTCAGTGTACGCCGAACGACACTCACCTGTCGTTCCTTCCGCTCTCGCACGTCCTCGCGCGCATGGCGGACTACTACACACCGCTCTCGGTGCGCGCGTGCATCGCGTTCGCCGAATCCGTGGAGACGCTGGGCGCGAACATGGTGGAAGTCCAGCCGACGTTGCTGGTCACGGTGCCGCGCGTGCTGGAAAAGATTCACGCGGCGGTGATGGCCGGTGTGGCGGAGAAGACGCCGCTCCAGCGCGGCATGTTCAAGTGGGCGCTCGAACTTGGGCGCGAGATCGATGAGGCACGGCAGGCCGGACGCGCGATCGGCTTTGCCCAGAAGCTGCAACACGGCCTCGCGAAGAAGCTGGTGTACGCGAAGATCCACGCGAAAACCGGCGGGCGCTTGCGTCTCGTCGTCTCCGGTGGTGCGCCGCTCTCGAAGACGATAGGGGAGTTCTTCGCGGCCATCGACATTCCCGTGCTCGAGGGATATGGGCTCACCGAGACGTCGCCTGTGATCGCGGTGAACTCGCAGAGCGCGCGCCGCTTCGGCACGGTGGGGAAGCCGGTACCCGGCGTGGAAGTGCGCATCGCCGCGGACGGCGAGATCCTCGCGCGCGGCCCGAACGTGATGCGCGGCTACTACAACAACCCCGCGGCCACCGCGGAGGTGATCGACGCAGACGGCTGGTTCCACACGGGCGATATCGGCGTCATCGACGCGGACGGCTTTCTCGCGATCACGGACCGCAAGAAGGACCTGCTGATTCTCTCGACGGGGAAGAACGTGGCGCCGCAGGCGGTGGAGTCGCAGTTCAAGGGCAGCCCGTGGGTGAATCAGATACTGGTGCTCGGTGACAAGCACAAGTACGTCACCGCGCTGATCGTCCCGAATATGGACACGGTGCAGGCATTCGCGAAGTCGAAGGGGATTGCGTCGCGCTCCCCCGAGGACTTGCTCGCGGACGCCGCGGTCCTTGCGGAGATGGACGCACACGTGAAGCAGTGCTGCGCGTCGCTCGCGCCCTTCGAGCGGATCAAGCGCTTTGCGCTGCTCGGGCGCGAGTTCACCATCGACGACGGGTCCATGACGCCCACGCTGAAACTGCGCCGGCGGCACATCGTGGACCGCTTCACGGAGACCATCGCCGACTTGTATCGCGGAGAGGACGCGGCGGATACTTCCGATGGGGCGTTCGGCATGGGACGTCCCGCGCACGGAGCCTGACATGGTCATCGAACAACTGAAGCTCGGACCGTTGGACAACTTTGTTTACATAATCGGCGACGAGCGCACGGCGAAGGCCGCGGTGGTCGATCCCGCGTGGGACGTGCCGTTGATCGTCGCGACCGCGGAGAAGATGGGCGTGGAGATCGCGTACGCGTTGATCACGCACTCGCACCCGGATCACGTGCACGGCGTGGGCGAGATCGTGCGGCGCACGGGGGCGAAAGTCGTCATGCACAAGTCGGCGCCGCTCGGCAAAGACGTCGGCGTGGCAGACGGCGACGTGCTCGAGGTCGGCGAGATGCGGATCGAGATGCTGCACACGCCGGGGCATCTCACCGACAGCGTGTGCTATCTCGCGGGCGGACGACTCTACACCGGCGATACGTTGTTCATCGGCGAGTGCGGCCGCACGGACTTGCCGGGCGGCAGCTCGGAGTTGCTCTACGACTCGCTCATGCGGCTCAAGATGCTCGCACCCGAGACGATCGTGTGCCCCGGGCACGACTACGGCGCCACGCCCACGTCGACGATCGCGCACGAAGCCGCGCACAACTACACGATGGCGGAGCGCACGCGTGCGGAGTTCGTGCGCTTCATGGCGGAACCATGAACGATGCGAACGATGCACAGAAACGTGCCGTGCAGGACGTGTTCACCCGAACGGGGGATGCCTACGTCTCGCTCAAGGCGGAGGGCGACAAACACTCGCACGCGGCCTTGATCGAGGCGGCCGCGCCGCGCGCCGGCGAACTCTGCGTGGACATCGGCGCGGGTCCGGGGTTCGTGACCGCGATGGCGGCGGATCGGTGCGGCACGGCGATCGCGCTCGATCTCACGCCGTCGTTCGTCGCACGCGCCCGCGAGCGCACGACGCACGGCCGCGTGATCCCGCTCGCGGGCGATGCGGATCGGTTGCCGTTCGCCGCGGCGAGCGTCGACCTCGTGATCTCGCACAAGGCGCTCCATCACTTCGCTGCACCGGGCCCCGTGTTGCGCGAGGTGCATCGCATCCTGCGCCCCGGCGGCCGCGTCGCGATCGCCGACACGTACAGCGACGAAGACCCCGCGCGGGCCGCGCGCCACAACGCAATCGAGCGCTTGCGCGATCCGTCGCACGTGGAGATGTACGCGCTGTCCCGCATCCGCGCGATGCTGGTGGAGGCGGGATTGGAGGTCGTACACGAGGTCACGTACGAGGACGAGCGTCAGCTCGAATGGTGGTTCAGCGTCGCCACGCTTCCCGCTCAGACGCGTGCGGCGATGTTGCGTGAAGTGGAGGCCTCACGGCGCGAAGGAGATTCGACAGGGCTCGCGTTCCGCGAGACACCCGATGGATTGGTCTTCCGCCGCCGCGAAGTTGTGGTCGTCGCGCTGCGCGCCGGGGGAGAAGAAACCGCCCCCGGTCACCGGGACCGGGGGCGGTAAGCGCGCGGAACGCTAGTTGGTGAGAACGACGCGCGTCGTCGCCCGCTGATCTGCGCTCCGGAGGGTGACGAGGTACACACCCGGTGCCGCCTGCACACCACGGTCGTCGCGGCCGTCCCAGAGAACGCCGGCCTCCCCGGCGGAGGCCGCGAGGGTGCGGATGGTCCGACCGGTCACGTCTTGAATCGAGACATCCCCCCGCGCCTCGATCGGTCGCCCGAAGTGCACGTGACTCCAAGCCGACGTGACACTGGGAGTCGCGTGCATCGCCGCCGCCGGCCCGCCCGGTTCGCCGACCGCTGTGAGGTCCAAGACCGCGATGGAATCCGTGTAGGAGTTGCCGTTGCCGTCGACGATGGTGAAGACGACCTGACCGGACGTCAGCGGGGGCGCGGGGATGTGCGCCCACCCGTCGCTGAGCGTGTAGCGATTGTCCTGCGCTTCGTCCACCTGCGCCAGCAGCGTGCGCGATCCGTCACCAGGTGACGCCACCATGGTTTGCCCGAACTTGATGTATGCCACCTTGATCCCCGGGACGGGGTTGGCGTTCTCATCCATCACGAGGATATCGATCGGCGGGCCCTGGCACGTCGGGCAGCAATTCAGGATCTTACATCCGACGGGGATGTACGACGGCTTGCTCACTATCCACGGCGATGTGCAGGACGTGTTGGTTCGGCGAATCGTCATCTCCGGATCGCCGAGCAGCAGATACATCCACGGGTTTCCGCCGCCGAAGGCTACCTCGGTCCAGTGCTCCGCGCACCAGATCGCGTGTGAGTGCTTGGTCAAGCCGAGATCGTAGACCGCGCGGAAGAGACGGCGATCCAACTCGTGATTCGCGTCCGTTCCCGACGGGACCGTCGACCCGTAGAATCCTACAGCCCCCTTGCCGACCTGTTCCATCCAGGTCTCGCCGAAGCAGTCATTCTGCCCGAGCTCCGCAGTGTTGCAGGCGATCGACCACACCACGGGTGTCTTGGATCCGTTCGCGAGGGCCGCGACGTCCGCATTGAAGTACGACTGGTTCGTCTGATTCCAACTCCACCACTGGTCCCAGTCGCCGTGCCCGCGGTAAGCGACGATGTTGCGTCCGGCGTTCACCTCCGCGGTGATCGTAGCGTTCGAGTTCGCGGCGTTCGAGCCGTACACGGTGTGGAAGATCGGGACGACTTGCGAATACGCGAACGTGCGGACGTCTTCGTGTGCTCCTTCATACTTGCCCGGCGCCCCCTCCTTGTGCGCGATCAGCGTCACGTCGTCCAGCCACTGCGCGCAGGGCGGCATGCCGCTCTCGTAGGCGAGGATCTTGCCGACTTGATTTGCGAGATCGGCTTCGTTGTCGACGGAGAGGCGTCCGAGGTAGACCTCCTCCGCGAGATCGTCGACACCGTTCCCGTCGGCGTCGGCGTACATGTCGTCCGTCGGTGTTCCGAAGGGCGATGTGCACAGCGGAATCACGCCGACGTCACCGACGAGGATGCAGTAGTGGTCGCGATCGGCCGGCCGGCCGGCGTGCCAGACCTGTATGAGGGTGCGGATGGAGGCGCACGTATTGCCGGTCGCGCCGATCACGGTCTCCGTCACGGCGTAGCCGCGTGCCTTCTTCTGGTCGACGAGCGGCTTTATCTCGTCCGCGTATTGCGATTCGTAGACGAAGAGGAAATCGCCCTTGTACAGAATCAAGTTCGTGGGGGCATACGCGGAGACCAGCGACCAGTTGAGATACATCTGATTCATGAGACCGGCGCGGTCTCTTGTGATCTCAGGATACGGCGTCGGCGTTCCGGTATGCGAGAAGCCGACGCGCGCGTGCGCGGCCACCTGCAGCTGCTGTGCGGCAGGGATCACCCGGAAGGGATACGCCTCGAACATGGCGCCCGGCACCGGATCGAGATCCATGCCGACGGAACCCGCGACGCTGGTGTTCATCGGATAGGGTGACGTCATCGAGTAGACGAGTTGATCCTTCGTGAATCTCTCCTGCGACCACCCGGGGTGATCCTCGGCCTCGTACGGCTGCGGCCAGGCGTTCACGTTGCTGAACGTCCGCAGATCGAGCACGGAGAATTGCTCCTGCATGAGGCGCTGTGCCCCTGTCACGATGCCCAGATGGTGCCGCACCACTGGCACGTCGGGTGCGCCCAGCATGTTGAGCCCGGGAAATCCCGGGACCGTGATCTTCTGGTACGTCTGATTGTCGCCGCCGACCACGTTCTCGAGCCAGAATCCCTCAACGAAAATATCGAAGAACGAACTCTGCGTGCTCGACGCCTGCGTATCGAGGACGATGCGGGAGGGTGTGCCCGGGGGACTGCCGAAGAGCGAGATCCACTGTCGTTGCGTCTGAGCGTGTCCGGGTTGTGCGACGAGCGTCGCCCACGCCAGCAAGCCGACGGCGAGGGCAGATGTCCAACGGGATGCGTGCTGAAAGGGTAGCGTCATCGGTCGGTGCCTCCTCGGGAGGACGTTCGGCGGTGCGCCGAACGAGGGAGCATGAACCGATGATGGCAGGATCCGATGAGAGGAACCCGCGTCCATCGGGATGAACACGTGGTCCACCTGGGAACCAGGGGATCGAAAGGCCCATCACGGTACCCGGGTACCCACGGCTGTCTGACTCCGCCGCGCGGGTATCTGCGATCGGCGTCTACACCCCCATGATGCTGTAGCCCGCATCCACGTGCAGCGTCTCGCCCGTGACGCCGCCCGCGAGGTCGCTGAGCAAGAAGAGCGATGCGTGCCCGACGTCCTCCTGCGTGATATTGCGGCGGAGCGGCGCGCGATCGCGGTGCAACTGCAGCGCGCTCGAAAACTGCGCGACGCCCGACGCGGCCAGCGTCTTCACCGGCCCTGCCGAGACCGCGTTCACGCGAATGCCGTCCGGACCCCACTCGTTCGCCAACTGTCGCACGTGGTGCTCCAGCGCTGCCTTCGCCGCGCCGAGCACGTTGTAGTTCGGGAACACCTTCTCGGCGGCGAGGAACGACATCGTGACCATGCTGCCGCCTTCGGGCATGTGCGGGCGCACGGCGCGCGCCAACGCCACGAAGGAGTACGCGCTGATCTCCATCGCGGTGCGAAAGCCCTCGCGCGTCGTGCGGCTCATGGAGCCTTCCAGATCCTCGCGCGCGGCGAACGCAATGGAGTGCACGAAGTAGTGAATGGGACCCACGGCGCGTGCAATCTCGGCGACGGCGCCGTCGATCTGCGCGTCGTCCGTCACGTCGCACGGGGCGAGAACGGCGTCGGGCCACTCGTGCGTGAGCCGCGCCACGTTGCCGCGCAGTCGGTCCCCCTGGTACGTAAAGGCGCAGCGCGCACCGGCTTGATGCAGCATGTACGCGGCGCCCCACGCGAGACTGCGATGGTTGGCAACGCCCGCGACGAGCGCGGTGCGTCCGGACAGATCGATCGAGAACACGCGCGAAGCCTCCTAGAGGTGACGCAGTTCGGACGGGGGAGTGTGGTCGGCGTCGTGTCCTTCCTGCCGCCACCGTTGTTCGAGTATCTCGCGCGCGACGGTCTGCCCGCCAAGTCCGAACGCGAGCGCCAGGGCGAGCACGACACCGCCGAAGAGGATGGAGAACGCATCGCGCACGACGGCGCTTGCGATCCCCATTTCCTCGAGCGCGATCGCACACGAGAAGAGCACGATCAACGTCTGCACGCCCGCGGCGATCCACCGCGCGGGCCGCATGTGCGCGTTCACCGCGGCGATCAACGTGGCGCGCGCGAAGAACAAGCTCACGATGTACCCGGCCGCGAGAATGAGCACGGCGAGGAACGTGCGTGAGAGAAGCGATACGCATGCGCCGACGAAGCGGTCCGTCGACTCCAGCCCCAACGCGGAGAGTCCTTGCAGCGCCGACGCGGTGAGGACGAGCCAGTACGCCATCGATCCAACGATGGACGACGGCGTGCCCTCCGCGCCTCCGCGTTGCAAGAGCCCCGCGAGTCCGAGGCGATGCGACGTCACGTCGAACGTCGTGCGCCGCAGGAGCAGGGCGACCAGACGCCGCACGATCGTGGCCACGGCCAAGCCGATACCGAGAATGACGAGCGCCGCGAGTACACGCGGCAGGAGCAACCGCACCGCCGTGAGCCACTGCTCCAGCGCACCGAACAGTTCCGCCAAGAAGTTGCTCATGACCATCCTCCGCCGCACGCGATCATCGCTGCCACTCGTGTTCGAGCGTGCCCTTGAGCGCCTCGAATGTCTGTGCGAGCTCGGCGACGCGCCGTTCGACGTCGGCGCTGGTCGCGTCCTCGGTTTCCATCAAATACGATCCCACCTTGCCCATGTACAGCGGTGCTAGCGAGCGCAGCAGGTGATCGCGGGGCATCGCGCGGCGATGGAACGCCGCGGCGAACTGGTACACACACCGCACCCACAGGTCGTCGGGGAAACGGAACGTGACCGTCTTCAAGCGCGTCATGTTCGTGAGAGCGCGCATGACGTCCGCGTTCAGCACCTCGCGCCACACCGGCGGCAGCGTGTTTGCACCATAGCGGAACGCGTTCACGATGCGCTCCAAGTTCACGCTCATCGGCTCGGCGCTCACGGCGTACTCGAAGCCGTACGACGCGGGCGACTCCACGCCGCGCGACCCGTTCCAGACCTGCGCGAGTTCTTCCATCAGAAGGAACACGGGGCCGGCGGTTTCGACGAGCAGATCCGCGGGATCGGTGCGCTGTGCGGGTGCGTCGTGGATCTTCGCGCCGAGGAACGACTGCGCGACCTTCCACCCGCCGGCAACGGCGTGCGTGATCAGCCACACGTCGATGGCGTAGCGCGCGGCGTCGGTTTCCCAGACGTCGTGTGCGAGCAGATCCGGGATGCGCAAGCCGGCGATCGCCATGTCGCCGCCGGTCACGTGCCGCACGTCCATGCCATACAGCGCACGCGTCTGCGGATACAGGAGCAGCGTGTTGAGCAGCCCGTCGTACTTGTGTCGCGCGTAGCGCGGCGTGACCAGCTCGACGCCGTCTGTGAGCACGGGAGCGAGCAAGAGCTCGATCCACTCAGGCGTGATGCTGCGCGTGTCGGCATCGACAAGGGCCACGGCGCGCGCGCCCAGTTTCTCCGCGGCGGCGAGGATCGTGCGGAACGCGTTGCCGCGACCGGGCAC
>CAZEPH010000046.1:0-11102 GCA_964514075.1 uncultured bacterium
AAGTCGAGCGCACGCTCAGCATGGTGGACGGCGTGCTGCTCCTGGTCGACGCGAGCGAAGGCCCTCTCCCGCAAACGCGGTTCGTGCTCCGCAAGGCGCTCGAGCATCGGCTCGCCCCGATCGTCGTCATCAACAAGATCGATCGCGGCGATGCGCGTCCGCCCGCGGTGCTCGACGAAGTGTATTCGCTGTTCATCGACTTGGACGCGACGGAGGAGCAACTGGACTTCCCGGTGCTCTACGCCAGCGGACGCGCGGGCACTGCGTCCCTCTCGTTGGAGACGCCCGGCACGACTCTCCGCCCGCTCTTCGACGCGATCCTGTCGCACATTCCGCCGCCGCGCGGCACGGCGGACGCGCCGCTCCAGATGCTCGTCGGCAACTTGGACGCGAGCGACTTCCTCGGACGAATCGCCGTGGGCCGCATCATGAACGGGCGTATTCGCACGAACGACACCGTGATGATGATGCGGGGCGGCGAAGCCGTGCGCACGGCGCGCATCACGAAGCTCCTCGCGTTCGAGGGCTTGAAGAAGGTGGACATCGACGAGGCCGCGGCCGGCGACATCGTGTGCGTGGCCGGCATCGAGGACATCACGATCGGGGACACGATCGCCGACGTGGAGAACCCGAAGGCGATCGCGACCGTGGCGATCGAAGAGCCCACCGTGTCGATGATCTTCGGCGTGAATACCTCACCGCTCTCGGGCCGGGACGGGAAGTACGTCACCTCGCGCCACCTGCGCGAGCGGCTCGACCGCGAGTTGATCGGCAACGTCTCGCTCCGCTTGGAGGACACCGACACCCCGGAGCGCGTGAAGGTGCTCGGACGCGGCGAACTGCAACTCGCGATCCTGATCGAGATGATGCGGCGCGAGGGTTACGAACTCGAAGTGTCCAAACCCGACGTCGTCACGAAGACGCGGCCCGACGGCAGCGTCGTCGAGCCGGTCGAGGAACTGGTCGTGGACGTCCAGGAAGACTACCAAGGCATGGTCATCGCGCTCGTCGGCACGCGCAAGGGGACGATGACGCGCATGGTGAACCACGGCAGCGGACGCGTGCGCCTGGAGTTTCGCATTCCGAGCCGCGGGTTGATCGGATTTCGCTCGCAGTTTCTCACGGACACGCGGGGCACCGGGCTCATGCACCACGTCTTCGTCGGGTGGGAACCGTGGCACGGGCCGCTGCAGTCGCGGCAGACCGGTGCGCTGATCGCCGACCGGACAGGTGTGGCGACGGGCTATGCGATTCAGAACTTGCAGGAGCGCGGGGAGATCTTCGTCGAGCCGACCACGCCGGTCTACGAAGGCATGATCGTCGGCGAACACGCGCGCGGAAACGACCTGGACGTGAACATCACGAAGGAGAAACGACTCACGAACATGCGCGCCTCCACGTCCGAGCAGAGCATTCGTCTCGTGCCGCCGCGCATCCACGGGTTGGAGTCGGCGATCGAGTTCATCACGGACGACGAACTGGTGGAGATCACGCCGGCGAACATTCGCCTGCGCAAGCGCGTGCTGTCGTACACGGCACGCGGAAAGAAGTCGTAAACGCGCGGCGGCGCGGTTCAGGGCGAACCGCGCCGCCACACGCGGCCTAGTGTTGCGCGAACTGCGCGGCCATCCACTCGTTCCCGTCGGGATCCGCGAACGACAACCACGTGGCCCATGTATCGGGCGTTGCGCCTTGCGTCACGTTGACGCCGCGCTTCCGGAGCTCCGCCTCCGCCGCACTCGCGTCGGGAACAGCGATGATGAAGCCCGTGGCCGTCGCCGGCGGACGCCCGCCGTTCGTTTGGCAGCCGCCTTCCCACACGTGCAGGCCGAGTTTGTTGCTTCCGATCTGAAATTCCGCGAAGCCCGCCTCCGGCATCGCCATGTTGCACGTGAGGCCGAGCGTGTCGCGGTAGAACGCCACCGACCGAGTCAGGTCGCCGACGTGGATCGACAACATGCCGATGTCTTGCATGAACGGACTGGCCATGATTCCTCCGGAACAAGTTGTGGTGCGATGAGACCTGGAGACTACCAGACGCGTACGGCCCGTACCACGCGGCTATCGCAGCGCAACGACCGTCGTCGATCCGCGCTCCGCCCCGCACCACCACGCGAGGCTGTAGACGCCGGCGGCGCGCGGCGCGGGCAGTTCGATCGTCGCGTCGTCGCCCCCGGCGATTCGACGGGTATGCTCGGCGATGGCGCGGCCGGTCACGTCGGACACGACGGCGCGCAGCTCGCTCGCCCGCGCACCATGCACCGCGAACCGCCACGCGCCGGCGGCGGCGCGGCCCCGCGGCGAGACGGTCATCCCCGTTGCACGGCGCGGTGTGTGGACGCTCACGGCGGCCTCGTGCGTGCTGGTCTCGCCTGCGCGGGCGACGACGCGGATCGTGTAGTCGCGGTCGGGTGCGAGATCGTGCAGGACGGCTTCGTACGCGCACTCGCCGTCGGGTCCCGCGATGCGCGCGGTCGCCGGGACGTCCGCTGCCGGGCGCCACGCCCCGTCGAATACGAGGACGCGAAACGCGTCGGCGCGGCCGTCGCCTCCCAGCGACCAACGCACCGTGACGTCCGCGGTGCAGACGTCCGCGGTGAGACGCTGCACGTGTTCGCGCGGAGCGCCGTCGCCGTGCAGATCGAAGGTCCAGCGCATCGTGTCTGCGAGGGCGCCGTCTCGCACGACCACGTGAACGTCGTGCGGCCCGGGGCACAGCGGCCCTATCTCGACCGACGCGGTCGACTGCGCGAGGAGGCGACCGTCCACGCTCCAGCGGTAGGTCAGTGCGCGGCCAGACGCCGCCTGTGCGCGTGTCGAGAGAACGATCGTCGACGCAGCGTGGATCGCGGTCAATCCGTCGCTTGCGTCCGCGACGGAGGGACGGAGAGGGTATCGCCACACGTCGGAGCGATACTGCTGTGAGAGCACCGAGGGCGTGAGCAGTCCGCCGAAGATGTAGAGCGAGCAGTCGGACGGACGATAGACGAGTTCGTACGTCGCGCGCGGCAGGAACTCCTCCGCGCCGGATGAGGCAACCGGCTTCCACACCCCCACGCGCGGATCGAATCGCCAGAACCCGTCGCGCGCAAGCGGGGAGGCGTACCCGCCGGCGAGCCAGAGTATCCCGTTGGGATCGGCGGTGAGGCCTGCATACGACCGTGGGGAGATGGCCGCCGAATGTGTCGCGGCGGTGAGGTCGACCCACTGCGCGCGGTCGATGTCGTACCGCCAGAAGTCGTTGAGGTAGCCGGACGCCGCGGTCCATCCGCCGAAGAGATACAGCGCATCGCGTCCGTCCCACACGAGGTCGTAGAGTTCACGTGCAGCGGGCGCGGACGTGGTCGCGACTTGCGTCCATCGCTCCGCGTGCACGTCATAGAACCAGAGATCGTTGACGAGTGAGTCGCGCTGCGTCACGCCGCCGAAGACCCACAGGCGATCGCGCTTCCAGTCCGCGACAAAACCGTGATCCTCGCGTCCGAGCGGCGCGAGCCCCGAGTCCGCGGGCGTGAGATCGCTCCAGGACATGGTCCGCGGATCGAACCGGTAGAGGCGATTGGAGAACCATCCGCGCACGTCACCCTGCACTCCGCCGAACTCGTAAATGCGCCCCTGCGAGTCGGATGCAAGGTGAGGTTCGATTGTTGGTGGAATGGGACATGCGCTTGCGGTGGTGATGTCGCTGAAGGTGTCACCCGGCGCCTGGCGCCAGAAGTCGTTGAGAAGTTCGAAGCGGGTGGACTTGGCTCCGCGCACCTCGCGTGCGCCGCCGAAGACGTAGAGTGTTCCGTCCGGCGTGACGGTGAATCCGTGCTGTCCGCGGCCGGGAACCGCGCGCGATCCCGTCGGCGTGGAGACGTCCTCCCACGCGGCAAATGCGCCGGAGGACCACGCGACAAGCCACACGATTCCGAAGATGATGATGCGGGACAGGGAAGGCACCGAGACGAACTCCAGGACGCGCCGGGGGGCGAGGTGCAGCGTACAGATGCGCGAGGCCGCTCAGATGTTGCCGCGTGCAGCGCGCGCGCGCCGGTGCCGATATACCGTGCACACTCGAGAGGGCAGGATGGGACAGACATCGGATGTCGTGATCGTCGACGGCGTGCGGACGCCGGTCGGCAACTTCGGCGGCGCATTGAAGGACCTCCCCGCGCAGAAACTCGGCGAGGACGTGGTGCGCGCGCTGGTGGAGCGCACGGGGATCGATCCGTCCGTCGTGGAGGAAATCACGATGGGGTGCGCCGGGCAGTACAGCGACGCGCCGAACGTCGCGCGCGTGGTCGCGCTGCGGGCCGGTCTTCCGAAGACGGTCACCGGGATGACCGTGCAGCGGAACTGCGCGAGTGGGCTGCAGGCGATCGCGACAGCGTATCAGAACATCCTCACCGGACAGTCCGACGTGCAGATTGCCGGCGGATGCGAGTCGATGTCCGGTGCGCCGTACATGGTCCGCGAGATGCGGTGGGGGAAGAAACTCCGCCACGCGGAGTTCGTCGACGTGTTGTGGGAAGGACTGACGGATCCCGTGTGCGGCCAGCTGATGGGCGAGACCGCGGAGAACTTGGTCGACGAGTTCGGCCTTACGCGGGAGGACTTGGACAAGTTCGCGGTGCACTCGCACAAGCGCGCGTTCCGCGCGACGCGTGAGGGGAAGTTCAAGGACGAGATCGTGACGGTGCACGTTCCGAAACGCGTGGCCGGCCGCGAGGTCACGCCCGAGCCCGTGTCGCAGGACGAAGGTCCGAACATCGCACTCACGATGCAGTCGCTCGCGTTGTATCCGACGATCTTCCGCGAGGGCGGAACGGTGACGCCGGGGAATTCGTGTCCCATGAACGATGGGGCGGCGGCATTGCTCGTGATGTCTGCTGCGCGCGCGGATGCGCTCGGGTTGAAGCCGATGGCGCGCATTCGCTCCCACGCGTACGCCGCGCTCGAGCCGGAGCGCATGGGCCTCGGGCCGACGCTCGCCGTGCCGCGCGCTCTCGAACGCGCGGAGCTCACGCTCGCGGACGTCGACTTGCTGGAGATCAACGAAGCGTTTGCCGCGCAGTATCTCGCGTGTCAGCGTGTGCTGGGCTTCGACGACGATCGCACGAACGTGAACGGCGGTGCGATCGCGCTCGGGCATCCGATCGGCGCAAGCGGCGCGCGCATCACCGTGACGCTGTTGCATGAGATGAAGCGGCGCGCCGCGAAGATCGGTGTGGCGACGCTGTGCGTGGGCGGCGGACAAGGCGCGGCGATGGTGTTCGAGCGGGTCGACTGACGACGGGGGGACAGATACCGATGTCGCCCCATTCAGAACTATCCTCCGCGGGCCCGCGTGACGATCTAGAATAGACCCACCCGCACCGCGGGACCAAGGAGGGACGGATGTATATCTACAAGGCGGGTGTCGTCGGCGGCGGAACCATGGGCGCCGACATCGCACAGGTCATTACGTTCAGCGGACTGCCGGTCGTGGTGTACGACGTGCGGCCCGAAGCGGTGGAGCACGTGCCGCAGCGCGCGCGCGCGATCTACGAAGACCGCGTCGCAAAGGGGAAGATGGAGCAGCACGACGTCGAGCAGAAGCTCGCGTTGCTTTCGACGTCGTCCTCGATTGCCGACCTGGCCGACTGCGACATCGTGATCGAAGCGGTCACGGAAGACATGCGCGTCAAGCGCGAGGTGTACGCGCAGCTCGACGCGGCGCTCCCGGAGAGCGCGATCCTCGCGTCGAACACGAGCGCACTCTCCATTTCCGAGATGGCGGCGGCGACGACGCGTCCCGGCAAGGTGATCGGCCTGCACTTCTTCAACCCCGCGTACGCGATGAAACTCGTGGAGGTGATCCCCGGCCTCGACACGAGCGACGAGACGATCGACGACGCGACGAGTTTTGTGGAGTCGCTGCGCAAGATCGCCGTGCGGGTGAAAGAGTGCCCCGGCTTTCTCGTGAATCGCCTGCTCATGCCGTACCTCAACGAAGCGGCGATGTGCGTGCAGGAAGGGGCCGCGTCGCCGCGTCAGATAGACGACGCGCTCGTCGCGCTCGGCATGCCGGTCGGGCCGTTCACGCTCGCGGACATGCTGGGCATCGACATCTCGCTGAAGGTCGCGCGGTACTTGCACGAAGAATACGGCGAGCGATTTCGTCCTGCGCTGCTCATCGAGAAGATGTCCGACGCGGGACGGCGCGGCGGCGCGGGGCGTGCGGGTTTCTACGACGGACCGGAAGGCGGCAGCGACGGTCTCGCGCCCTTGATCGCCGCGACGCAGAAGGACACGGGCGTGAGCGGGACGGCGTTTAGCGTCGAGCGCATTCTCTACACGCTCGTCAACGAATCCGCGTACTGCCTCGACGAGTGCGTGTGCGCCGCACACGAGCTGGACATCGCGATGATGGCCGGCGCGGGCATGCCGAAAGGACCGCTCGCATACGCCGACGACGTCGGTCTCGACACCGTGCTCGACGGTCTCCTGCAATTCGAGAGGACGCTCGGCGCGCGCTTCCATCCGAGTCCGTACCTGCGCCGCAAGGTGCGCGCGGGACACCTCGGCGCGAAGACGGGCCGCGGATTCCTGACCGCGACGTTGGAGGGCGTGTAGCCATGGCTGCGCAATACGTGAAGGTCGCGATCGACGGGCCGGTGGCGGTGGTGACCATCGACCATCCGCCGGTGAACGCGATCAGCCGTGCGGTGACGGAAGAATTGAGCGCGGTCGCCGATGACCTGCACGCGAACGACGAGGTGAAGGCGATCGTCGTGACGGGCGGCGGCACGAACGCGTTCGTCGCGGGCGCGGACATCAAAGAAATACTCGCGCTCCCTGGCCCCGACGATGCGGAAGAGTGGGTGCGTCTCGGTCAATACACGTTCACCAAGATCGAGGACGCGCCGAAGCCGTGGATTGCGGCGCTGAATGGCGTCGCACTCGGCGGCGGGTTGGAGCTGGCGATGGCGTGCCACCTGCGCATCGCGGGCGATCGCATCAAGCTCGGGCAACCGGAGATCAACCTGGGGATGATCCCGGCGTTCGGCGGGACGCAGCGCCTCTCGCACATCGTCGGGCCGGCGCGCGCGGCGGAGATCATTCTCACGGGTGATGCGATCACCGCGCAGGAAGCGTTTCGCATCGGGCTCGTGAACAAGGTGGTGCCGCAGACGGACGTGCTCAAGCAAGCCGTCGGCCTGGCGCGAAAGATCGCAGGAAAGAGCGGGCTCGTCGTGCGTCATCTCATGACGCTGATCGGGCGCAGTCGCGAGCTGAACCTCGAAGCCGGCCTCGAACTCGAAGCGCAATCCGCGCGCGCCTTGTCGTCGAGTCACGACACGCGCGAAGGTCTGACGGCGTTCGTCGAGAAACGGCAGCCGACGTTCACGAACAACTAGGCGCACGCGCGCCCGGCGCAGGGAGGTAACACGATCATGGACGCGACGACCGCAGACGTGGCCGGCTTCAACTTCACCTTCACCGACGAGCACAAGATGATCCGCGAGATGGTACGCGACTTCGTCGACAACGAAGTGCGTCCGCTCGCGTCGTCGATCGACGAGAACCACAAAGTCCCGCGCGAGCTGATCGACAAAGCGGCAGACCTGGGCCTGCTCGGCATGGCGTTTCCCGAGGAGTACGGCGGCGCGGGTGCGGGGAAGATCGGCTACTGCATCATGGTGGAAGAACTCGCACGCGGGTGCGGCTCGACGACCACGCTCATCGGCGCACATCAAGGCATCGGCGCGATGGCGATTTACCTCGACGGGACAGACGAGCAGAAGAAGAAGTACCTCACGCCGCTCGCGAAGGGCGAGATGATCGGCGCGTTCGCACTGACGGAGCCGAACGCGGGAAGCGACGCGGCGCACATCGAAACGCAGGCGGTGCGCGACGGCGACGACTGGGTGATCAACGGGTCGAAGATCTGGATCACGAACGGCGACATCGCGGACGTGCTCACGGTGTTCGCGGTCACGGACAAAGCGCTCGGCGCGCACGGCGGCGTGACGGCGTTCATCGTCGAGTCGAAGTGGCCGGGGTTCACGGTCGGAAAGCTCGATCAAAAGATGGGGATTCGCGGCACGTCCACCGCGGAGTTGATCTTCGAGAACCTGCGCGTGCCGCACGCGAACGTGCTCGGCAAAGTGGGCGAAGGTTTCAAGACCGCGATGAAGACGCTCGACCAAGGGCGGCTCACGCTCGCGGCCGGATCGCTGGGTGCCGCGAAGGAGTCGCTCAAGCTCTCGACGGAGTTTGCCAAGACGCGCGTGCAGTTCGGCGTGCCGATCGCCGCGCATCAGGCCGTGCAGTTCATGCTCGCGGAGATGTACGGCGACATCTACGCGATGGAGTCGATGGTGTACCGGACCGCGTGGATGTGCGACGCGGGGATGCCGTTCTCGCGCGAGTCGGCGATCGTGAAGTTCATGTGCAGCGAAATGCTGGATCGCGTCGTGGACAAAGCGGTGCAGGTGCACGGCGGCATGGGCTACGTCACGGAGTATCCGATCGAGCGCATGTACCGGGACGCGCGCATCAATCGCATTTTCGAAGGGACGAACGAGATTCAGCGCTTGATCGTCGCGGAGACGTTGCTCAAGCGCGGCGTCGGCTGGGCGTGATCGCATGATCGTCGCGTGCGTGAAGCGCGCCGTCGACCCGTCGACGGTGGTGGTGAGCGCGCGCAGCGGCGAGATCGTGCAGCCGGGCGCGTGGGGACTGAACGAGTGGGATCGGCCCGTGCTGGAGGCCGCGATTCGCCTGTCCGAGCGGTACGGCGACGCGTGGATGGCGCTGACCGTGGGTGATGCCGAGTGCGTTGACGTGTTGCGCGAAGCGGCCGCGCGCGGGGCGTCCGCGCTCGTGCGCGTGTGGAACGATGCGCTCGCGCACGCGGATGGCGGCGTGCGTGCACGCGTGTTGCACGCGACGATCGCGTCGCTCGACGATGTGCGGTGTGTTGTGGCGGGTGAGGGAAGTCCTGCGGGAGTGCACGAGCAAGTGGCGGCGCAGCTCGCAGAGCACGTGCGGTGGCCGCTCCGTCGAGTGTCGAGCGACGGCGAATTGCAGTGCGACGCGCCGGCCGTGTACGTCCCCTCCCACGATGCCTTCGCTTTGCGCTCCGCGAAAGCCGCGGCCGTGATGAAGGCGTTCCGCGCGCCGATCGACGTGCGCGAACCCGCGACCAGCGCGCTCGATCCCGCCGTGCGCGTGCTGCGAACCGAGGCGCCCGCGGCATGAGCAACGAGGTCGACGACTACCTCGCCGCGCTCCTCGGCGACACCGGCGAGTCTGCGAGCGCATCCGACGGTGGGTTGTGGGTGTTGCTGTTCGTCGAAGGCGACTCGCTGAGCGACGACGACCGCCGCGTGATCGCCGAAGCGCGAACGCACGCAGACGGATTGGGCGCCGCGGTCACCGCGGTGCTGGCCGGCACGTCGAGTGAGTCCGCGACCGGCGACGCGCGCGCATGCGGAGCCGACCGCGCCGTCACGTGCGCAGACGACATCGATGCGCTCGCGTCGATGATCGCGGAGTCGCATCCAGAGACGATTCTCGTGCGCGCGGGATCACACGCATGCGAAGTGGGGGCACGCCTCGCGGTGCGCGCGGGCGGATGCTACGTCGGCGAAGCCATCGCGCTCGAAGTGGACACGACGGCGCGGCGCCTCGCCGCGCACTGCGCCGCGCTCGGCGGCCGGGTCATCGAGGTGCGCGCCGCGGAAGACGAGAAGCGGCCGCACGTCATCGCACTGCGCGGATAGTCGCGCCAGGCGGCGCGCAGGTCCGTTATCGCGGAATCTTGTCCTTCACCGTCGCCCACCAATTCTGAACGACCTCGAGCCGCGTCACGCTCTCTTCTTCGCGCGCGCTCAACGTGAGAAGGGATCGGCCGTCGGGCAGGATCACGCCGCCCTGGATGAGATCGTTGCGGTCGCCGAAAGATCCCGCGATGCGGTCCGCTCCCGCGCTGATCCCACCGGCCGTCGAGATGCGCACTTCGCGCGCAACGGTGCTGTCCGCGTAGAAGACACGCCGACCGTCGGCGGACCACGCAGGGAAGGAACCGCTGCGTGTGACGGGGACGGGCGTGCCGGTCACGCCGTCCGGGGAGAGTGCGCACACGTAGATCTGGTCGCGACCCGAGCGATCGGAATCGAACGCGAGGAAGCGGCCGTCGGGCGACACGCTCCCCATGTTGGAGATGTTGTATCCGGGAAGGATGACGCGCGGAGCGCGGAGCGCGGAGCCCGGCAGATCGACGTCGAGTAGAGCGAGATGACTTTGCGCCGGCATAACGATCCGCAGGAGAAGGTGACGGCCGTCCGGAAACCAATCGACAGCGCGATGGATCGAGTCCAGGCCCGAGGGACGAGTCAACGCACGCGGTTCCGCCTCGGCGCCGTACGGACTCAGCATGAGTTGCTGGCGTCCGTCGTGCCCTTGGAGTCCGTAGGCGATCCACTGTCCGTCGCGCGAAATCACGGGGCGGCCGACGTCCGCGCCGCTCATCGCAATGGCCCGTTGTCCCGAGCGATCGGTTCCGTCGAAGGTCCAGATCTCGTCGAATCCGCGCGCGTTGGTCACGGTCACCGCGACGCGTCTGCCGTCGGGTGTGACGGAGGGATCGCCGGAATACGCGCGACGCACGCTGGAGAACGGCGACCACGTACCGTCGGCCGCCATCCACTCGATCGTGCGGAGTTCTCCCACTGCGCCGCCGCGAACGCTCACGAGGTCACCGCGGTCCGTGAGACGAAACCGTCCCGGCAACCACTCGCCGCGGGCGCGCACCCCGGTCACGAGCGGCACCGCGTCGCCCTGTACGCGGCGCGCACCGCGGTCGAAACGGGCGACCATCACGGACGACCCGCGCGAGAAAACCAACACGCCGGAGGGATGCAACGCGGGCCATTGACCATCCTGCAGGATCGGCGTGAGTCGTCCCGATTGCACGTCGAGGACGGCCGTCCCGCGATGCCACCCGTCGCGCGCGTACAACGTGGTGCCGACGAAGATCTCGTTCCGTCCGAGCTGCGTGGACAACGCGAATGGTTCCGGATCGATCGAGCCCTCGAATGATCCGCGATCCGCTGTTCTCCACGTCGTGC
>CAZEPH010000047.1:0-11091 GCA_964514075.1 uncultured bacterium
GCATCGTCCATTCCGTAGTCGTCGTCGACGTACAAGAAGCCGCCCGCCGCGAGGTACTGTGTGAGCCGCGTCGCCTCGCGCTCGGAGAACGCCACCTTACCGTGTCCGGTCGCGAACAGCATCGGGTAGGCGAACAACTCCGCGTCCAACAGCGACACGACATGTTTCTCGACCTGCACCGATGCGCCCGTGCGTCGCGCGACCTCGCCGAGCAGGTTGACCTCCGCTGCCGGATCGTTGTACCAGTCGCCGCCACCGCTGTACTTGAGACGCGCGATCGTGAAGCGCCCGTCCGCGGGCGGTGGGCTTCCACTCGAACCGGTCAGCTGCGCGAGCGCCTGCGCCGCGATCGCCATCGTGACGACGCAAGACAGAGAGAGCGACCAACGGACACGGGCAGATGATGGCAGACGCACCGCGCGACGATAGCACACGCGATCCCGCGCCGCGACCACCGGCGCGCGTTCGCGCGGTCTTGTTCGATCTGGACGGAACACTCATCACCTCCACGCTCGACTTCGCCGCGATTCGCCGGGAGATCGGCGTCGTGGACGGGACCATCCTCGATCACGTTGCGAGCTTGCCGCCCGAGGACGCGGCGCGCGCGCTGTCGATCGTGGAGGATCACGAGCGCCGCTCCGCCGATGGCGCCGATGCGTTGCCGGGCGTCCGCGCGTGGTTGACCGAGTTGTCCGTGCGCGGCGTGGCGGCCGGCATCGTGACCAACAACACGCGAACCATCGTGCACGCGGTGCTGGAACGGTTGGGCCTGACCTGTGACGTGCTGATTTGCCGCGAGGATGCCCCGGGAAAGCCGCGGCCCGATCCGATTCTCCTCGCTCTGGCCGAACTGCATGTGTCGCCGGAGGAAGCCGTATTCGTCGGCGACGCGGAATTGGACGTGACCGCGGGGCGCGCCGCCGCCGTGTGGACCATCCATGTTGGCCCGTCGTGCCGCGGCGAATGCGCCGTGCACGTCGCGGACATGCCCGCCGCCCGCCGTCTCCTCGAGCATGCAGGGTGAGCGATCCGCACGATGCGCATCGCACGGCGAACCGCTCGATGATGGCATGCGCGCACACTCCGGCAACGACTTAGCGCACACCTCCGCACTGGCACACGCGCTGCAATATCCCCCCGTGTAACCGAGAGGCCTTGGCGGTGCGAACCGCGGAGAGCCGAACAGGCGCGACGAGTGGTGGTCCAGATGAACGCGCCCCCGCGGATGCGGGCCGCCACTCGCGTCGCCGCGGTGCAAGTGAACACCGCGGGCCGGGGATGACCTCATGAGGTGGGGAGGTGGGTCGTTACCCCGGTCCGTTGGTCTTGCGGGGCCGCGTTGCCGCTGTGCGTACGGGCGACGCGGCCTCGCCGTTTGTTGACCGCACGCGGCGCGCTCCCTATTCTGCCGCGCCTATGTCTCCGCCTCCACGCGTCACCACGCGCGACAAACGGCGCTTCGCGCGTCTCCTCCTTGCGTGGTACGACGCGCACGGCCGCGATCTTCCCTGGCGCAGAACGCGCGATCCGTACAAAGTGCTTGTGTCGGAGATCATGCTGCAGCAAACGCCCGTGCAGCGCGTGTTGCCGAAGTACGCGGAGTGGCTCGAGCGGTTTCCCACGACGCACGTGCTCGCGCGGGCGCGAACGGACGCCGTGGCGCGCACGTGGCGGCCGCTCGGGTACAACGATCGCGCGACGCGCCTGCACGCAATCGCGAAGACCGTCGTGCGCGAGAACGCCGGCGCGATTCCCGCAACGCTCGACGGGCTCCTCGCCTTGGACGGCATCGGCGAGTACACCGCGCGGGCGGTGATGCAGTTCGCGTACGAGAAACCCGTCCCCGTGCTCGACACGAACGTGGCTCGCGTTCTGGCGCGCGTCTTCGGCGTTCGCGGGTACGACGGAGGTCCGCCGAAGGGCGCGCTCGCGAGGCCGCTCTGGGCGCTGGCCGATCGGGTCCGTCCCGGGCGCCGTGCCTACGACTACGCGCAAGCTCTCATGGATCTCGGCGCGACGGTGTGTCTGAAGCGCCACGCGCGGTGCGACGGGTGCCCGCTGCGTTGCATGTGCGCGGCCTTCGGACGCACCGCACCCGAGACGCGTCGGGCCCGCGCCGCGCTCGACCGCGGGTGGCTGGACGTGACCGCGGCGGTCATCGTGCATCGCGCGCGTGTGCTCGTGACGCAGCGGCACGACCACGTGCACTTGGGCGGGATGTGGGAGTTCCCCGGCGGGAAGCGCGAGCCGGGCGAGCAACTCGCGGCGTGCATGCGGCGCGAGGTGCGGGAAGAACTCGGGTTGCGGCTCACCTCGCTCAAGAAATGGGTGGTCGTGGAGCACGCGTATCCCGAGCGCTGCGTGCGGTTACACTTCTACCTGTGCGAGGTGAGCGACGCCGAGGCGCGGCGCGCGCACCCGCACGATTCCGCAGACATGCGGTGGGTGGATGCGCGTGCGCTCGCGCTCTTGGAGTTTCCCGCGGCGGACGTGCCGGTGCTGCGCCGTCTCACGCGACGGCTCACCGCTATGGAATCTCGACGCGGAAAACGCGCTCCGTGAGAACGCGCTCGCCGTCGCGCGCGGTCCCCACGACGGACCACGTGCCGCGCCGCGACAGCGTGACGATCGTGCCGTATTCGCCCGGTCGGTCCTCGCTGGCCGTGCCCGTCACCTCCATCGCGGGAAGCGGCGGCCGTGGCGGGATGCTCGCTCCGACGACCACAACTTTGCCCCGCATCGGTTCGCCCTCTGCGTCGAAGAGAGAGAAGATGACGTGCACGTCGCCTGCTTCCGGCGGGTCGGGCACGGTACGCATCTCGAGCTGCGGGACACCGGTGGCGGCGCGATGCGACGACTTCTTCGCGCAGCCGCATGTGAGGGCGGCGGCGAGAGCGAGTGACCAGACGACGGCTTTGTCCATGCTCCGAGAGTAGGAAGCGCGCACGTGCGCGTCAACGCATGGCGCGTTTCTTGACACCCCGCGCGCGCGCTCGTAGCATCCCGCGAGTCTTGTGACCGAACGCACACGCCCGACGGAGGACTCATGGCGTACCACCGCATTCGCGACATGTTGCGGACTCCCACACCGGCCGGCACCGAAGCGGCGAAGCTGGATGAAGCGAACCTCGAACTCGTGTACGAGCGCGTGAAGCAGGGCGCATCGTCCGCGCCGCAGGCCGCGTCGCGCCCGCAGGTCGTCTACATTCTCTCTGGCACGATGACGATGACGGTTGGGGGCGAAACGAAAGAAGTGAAAGCCGGCGATTGCTGGATGATCGCAGCCGGTACCCCGCACGGCTTCGCCTCGCCGTCCTCTGAGTGCATCCGGCTCGTCATCGGCGGCTAGTCATGCCGCACCGTTCCATCCCGCCCCGCGGCTCCGGCCGCGGGGCGTTGTCGTTTCCGGCGCGATGTGGTGACATGCCGATATGAACTCACGCTCTCGCGCACTCGCCTGCCTGCTCGTCGTGTTGTCGTGCGCGGCGGCCACCGATTCGTCCGCGCGCTCCCGCGCGAAGACGCGCGTGCCTCCGCTCAAGGCAAGCTCGCGGACGCTCACACCGGGACTCTTCAGGGAGATAGCCTCGCCGGCCGGTTCGCGGTCGCTCGCACCGCAGTTCGCCCGTGATGAGAGCGGGCGCCTCGTTCTCTCGTGGGTGACGCGTGTGGACTCCACGCGCACGCTCTTCGCACACGCGTGGTGGACGGGCCAGGCATGGTCCGCGCCGCTCCCAATCGTGGAGAACGCGCGCATCATCGCGAACTGGGCCGACGTTCCGTCCCTGTGCCTGGTGTCCGACAGCCTCGTGGCGGCGGAATGGAGCGAGTCCGCCCCCCGCGGTGAGGAGAACTCGAACGTGCGCGTCGCGGTGTCGCGCGACGCGGGACGCACGTGGTCGCGGGTCGTGACGCCGCATCGCGACCGCGAGCCCGCGGAGCACGCGTTCGGCGCGCTCGCGCCGTTGCCCGACCACCGCGTCGGTGTCGTCTGGCTGGACGGCCGCGCGCGCGTGAGCGATCCAGAACGCGGCGCCACCGCCCTGCGCTTCACCATCGTGGATGCCTCCGGCTCCCTTGGGAGCGACGACGTGCTCGATCCGCGCGTGTGCGACTGCTGTCCTCTCACGCTCCTCAGCGTGAGCACGAATCCCGTGGTGTTCTATCGCGATCGCAGTGACGACGAGGTGCGCGACATCCACGCGATCGGCCGCAACATGTTCGGACAGTGGACCGCGCGCGCGGTTCACGACGACGGGTGGACGATCACGGGCTGTCCCGTGAACGGTCCGGTCGTCGCGACGCGGCTCACGCCGGTGGACTCCGGCAGCGACTCCATTCACGTTGATCCCGTGACGACGTTCGCCGCGGCCTGGTTCACGGGCGCGCACGATTCGGCGCGCGTGTACGTCTCGTTCAAAGATCCGCGCGATCCCGCGTTTCGCGAACCGCAGCGCGTGGACGGCGGCCGGCCGTCCGGACGTCCTGCTATCGCGTGGACGAGCGACGACGGTGCGCTCGTCGTGTGGATCGAGGACGAGCAGCTGCGCGTGCGCGAGGTCGCGCGAGCCGGTGGTCTCTCGCCCGCGTACACCATCGTCCGCGTGCCGCCCGGGCGCGCGGCCGGCATCCCGGCGCTCGCCGTCTCGGGGCACACGCTCTTCCTCGCGTGGACGGACGATGATCCCGTGCAACACGTCCGCCTCGCCACGATGGAGATCGGTCGCTAGTGGACGCGGGGCACGGCGGCGGGTTCTTGTCGGTCATCGGCGCGCTGGCGATGATCCTGGTCGCGGCGCGCCTCGCCGGCTCCGCGTGCGAACGCGTGCGACTGCCGTCGGTGCTCGGCGAGTTGCTCGTGGGGATCGTGCTTGGAAACCTCGGATTGTTCGGCGTGCACGCGATGGACGCCGTGCGCAAGATGCCGGGCATCGACGTGCTCGCGCAGATCGGCGTGCTGATACTGCTCTTCGACGTCGGCGTCGAATCCGACCTGCAGAAGATGCGAGCCGTCGGCAGGTCCGCGTTCCTCGTTGCGTGTCTCGGCGTGATCGCGCCGATCTTCCTCGGGTTCGGCGTCTCGCGCGCGTTCTTCGCTGAGCACCACGTGCTCACGCATTGGTTCGTGGGCGCGACGCTGGCCGCGACGAGCGTCGGCATCACTGCGCGCGTGCTGTCCGACCTGGGACGAGCGGCCAGCGTGGAAGGGCGCATCATTCTCGGCGCCGCGGTGATCGACGACATCCTCGGGCTCGTGGTGCTCGCGGTGATCGCGGGCGTGATACAGGCGGCGGACAGCGGCACCGCGTTCAGCCTGTCGTCGGTGGGGCTGATCGTGGCGAAGTGCGTGGCCTTCCTCGGTGCTGCGCTCGTTCTCGGACGCACGCTCTCGCGTCAAGTCTTCCGCTTCGGCGCGCTGCTGAGCGGGCCGGGCGTTCTGCTCAGCCTCGCGCTTGCGCTGTGCTTCGCAGTGGCGTATGCCGCCGGCGCCGCGGGGCTCGCGCCGATCGTCGGGGCCTTTGCCGCCGGTCTCGTGCTGGACGAGGTGCATTACGTCGAACTGCGCGCGCGCGACGCGCACAAACGGGACGTGCGCACGCTCCTCGAGCCGCTCATGACGTTTCTGGTGCCCGTGTTCTTCGTGTTGATGGGGATGAGCGTGGATCTCCGGTCCTTCGGCAATACGAGCGTGCTGGCATTCGCCGGCGTGTTGATCGTCGCCGCGCTAGTTGGCAAACAGGTGTGCGCGCTCGGCGTGTTGGAGCGCGGGGCGGACCGCTTCGCCGTGGGCCTCGGAATGATCCCGCGCGGAGAGGTCGGATTGATTTTCGCGAGCATCGGGGCGTCGCTGCACATTGCGGGGGAGCCGGTGGTGGACGCTGCGGTGTACGCGGCGGTGGTCATCGTCGTGGCGACGACGACGCTCCTCACGCCGCCGTTGCTCGTGTGGAGGATGCGGCGCTTGACGCCCCCCCGCGCGCGCTCCTAGCATCGCCGATGCGATCCACGCCGCGTTCGCGTGCGAGGACGTCCACGGGGTGGATGGGGAGGTGAGGATGACCGGACGACCCGCAGAGCAACTCGGCGAAGCCGCGTTGGAAGCCGCGACGGCGCACAGTGACGAGCGCACGCTCGCACTCACACCGGCGCGCGACAGGCCGCGCGAGCGTCTCATCGCGCGCGGTCCGCGCGTTCTGAGCGACACCGAACTCGTCGCCGTGCTCCTCGGAACGGGGACCAAGCGTCGCGACGTGCTCGCGGTCGCGTCAGACCTCGCGGCGCGACTCCCGCGCGCCGCGGACGAGGACGACGTGAACGTGGACCGCCTGTGCGAGACGCTCGGCGTGGGGACGACACAAGCGTGCCGTGTGGCCGCAGCGCTCGAACTCGGGCGGCGTCGCGCGGCGCGCGACGACGACGACGACCGCCCGTCCATCTCCTCTCCGGCGGACGTGTACCACCTCGCGCGGGACATCCGGCGGCTCCGGCGCGAGCATTTCCTGGTCTTCTACCTCGACGCGCGCAATCGCGTCGGTCGCTCGGAGGTGGTGAGCATCGGTACTTTGAACGCGAGCCTTGTGCACCCGCGCGAAGTCTTTGGACCGGCCGTGCGCGATCCGGCCGCGAGCATCGTGCTCTCGCACAATCACCCGAGCGGCGACACCTCGCCGAGCGACGACGACGTGGCGATCACGCGCCGGCTCATCTCCGCGGGGGAGATCCTCGGCATCGCCGTTCTGGATCACGTGATCGTGGGCGCGCGCGGGTTCATGAGTTTTCGCGAGGCGCATCTCCTATGACCGTGCGCGCTCTTGCGGCGCTCGCTCTCGTCGCGGCGGCGGCGCTCTCCGGGTGCGTCGATGCACCGAGCGGCATTCCACCCGTCAACAAACCGCCGCACGTGACGATCACCTCGGGTCCGCGTGCCGACTCGACCAGCTTCTACGCCGTGCCGATTCAGTGGGACGCGTGGGACGACGACGGGCGCATCGCCTACTCGCTGTATTGCGTCGACAACGTGGATTCCGCCTGGATCAAGACGACGGAGTTCAACACCACGCTCGTCGTGAGCGCGACCGATTCCGTGAGGACGAGCGCCGACGGCTATCACACGTTCTACGTGAAGTGCGTGGACAACGAGGGCATGGAGTCGCCCGTCGCGCAGGTCAGCTTCAACGCACGCACCATCGCGCCCCAGACCCGCATTCTCTTCCCCATCGCGATCGCGCAAGGGCAGGGATACAACGCGCCGCTCGTGGGCGGACCGAGCATGCTGCTGCGATGGACGGGCATCGACATCGACGGCGTGCAGCACCGCGCGCCGACCGCGTACTTGTTCAAGCGTCTCGTCATTCCCGCGAACTACCTCGGTGACGTCGGTCGGACAGCGGAGTTGCTCGCGCGCGACACCGATCCGTGGGAGCGCATCGAGGCAACGAGCGACACGCTGCAGCGACAGTTCAACGATCTCGTCGGCACGGATGGGGTGCGCTTCTGGGTGTTCGCGCTGAAGGCGATCGACGAAGCCGGGGCAACCGAACGCGGCTACCTACCGGCGCACAACCTGTTCTTCTTCGCCGCCTACACGGCGCGGCAAGGTCCCGCGCTCAACGTGTTCAGCCTCAACCTCGGCACGTTCGACTGGCAGGGGGCGGGACGCGACTCCGCTCAGTACGGCTTCGACGCCGCTCTCAACATCGTCTGGCTAGCCGATCCCGGCATTTCCGGCGCAACCATCAACGGCTATCGTTGGGGCGTGGATGTCGTCGATCCGCAGGACGACCGCGATCCCGGGTGGGCGATCGGGTGGAATCGCTCCGTGACGTCGATCACGGGACTCGTGTTCCGCGACCGGCAGTCGCCGTTGCACGACATCTACATTCAGGCGCGTGACTCGGACGGTGCGATCACCACGGGCGTGATTCGCCTGTCTCTCGTGCAATTCACCGGCGAGCGCGACGTGCTGTGGGTCGACGACGCCTACGACATCTCCGCGACGGGAGTGCTCGCATCGGAGAAGGAGCACCACGATGCTGCTGTGCGCATCCTGTCCGGCGCGCTCGCGCAGTTGAACCGCCCCGCGGTCGTCGATACGTCGCAGTGTTTCCCCGTGTACATCGATCCGCTGTTCCGCACGCCGCCGCGCCTCGGCGACTTGATGAAGTACAAGATCGTCGTGTGGTCGGTGTCGTTTCCGCCCGGCGTGGCGCTGTGGGACGTGACGTCCACGCGCTCCGGCCGCACGCGCATCCGGCCGAACCAAATCGCGAGCTACCTGGACGCCGGCGGCGTGCTGGTGCTCACCGGCACGACCGCGGTGCGCGCGACGATCGATCCGGTGCCGACGTTCAGTCCGATCTCCACGCCGCTGCGCACGGGGCGCGGCAACTTCGCCGCGGACTACTGGCATGTGGCGGATCAAGTCTCGTTTGCGCGCGACACGCCCAAGCGGCACGGACTGCTGGCCATGCGCCCCACACCGTGGGCGGAGACGCACGGCATCCCCGGCGGCGGCGGATTCCCGAAACTCGAGTTCGACGCGGCGCGGTGGTATCGCATCGCAGAGACGGGGCGCGTGGGCGCGGAGTTCATGACGGGCACGTTCCGGCCGAACGCGGGCGACGACGTCCAGCAGCTGTATCTCTCGACGATGGCGGGCGGCAGTTCCGGACCGTTTGCATCCGACTTGAACAACAAGTGCAATGCATTCCTGTACCGCGCCGCACCGCGCGATCCGGCGCGCGAGGATTGGGCGTATCAGGTCGCGTACTTCTCCGTGCCGCTCGTGGACATGAAGCCCGATCAAATGACGGGCGCCTTCGCAAACCTGTTCTACGAGATCCTGCAGGACAAGAAGTACGCGCGGCTCGGGGACTGACCCGGGCGGTTTGACACACCCCCGCGCCGCGACTAGCATCGCGCGACCCCATGACGACACCCACGTCTCGTAGTGGTGCGCGCTCCTCTCGCTCCCGGTTGTCCGCCGAGGACGTCGATCACGTTCTCATGCAGCGCGCCCTCGCGCTTGCGGCGCGCGCACGCGGCAAGACCGACCCGAATCCGATGGTCGGCGCGGTCGTCGTGCTGGGGAGCACGGTGGTGGGCGAGGGGTATCACCACCGCGCCGGAGCGCCGCACGCGGAAGCCGAGGCGCTGCAGGCCGCCGGCACGCGCGCGCGGGGCGCCACGCTCTACGTCACTCTCGAACCCTGCACGCACACAGGGCGCACGCCTCCGTGCACCGAGGCGATTCGCTCTGCGGGGATCCGCCGTGTCGTCCTCGCCACGAGCGATCCCAACCCGACGGCGCGGGGCGGCGCGCGCGCGCTGCGCGCCGCGGGCATCGAGGTCGCCAGCGGCGTGTGCGCGGACGACGCGTGGCGGCTCAACGACGCGTACCACGTGTTCCACGAAGACGGCCGACCACTCGTGGCGCTCAAGGTCGCCACCTCGCTCGACGGACGCATCGCATCGTCTGCCGGGGAGGCGCGCTGGATCACGTCGCTCATCGCCCGGACGGAGGCGCACCGGCTGCGCGCGCGCCATGCGGCCATCCTCGTGGGCGTGGGAACCGTGCTGGCGGACGATCCGCTGCTCACTGTGCGCCACGTGCGCGGTCCATCCCCCATTCGGGTCGTGATGGACTCGCGCCTACGTACGCCGGATTCCGCGAAGGTGCTGGGAGCCGGCGCCCCTACGATCTTCGCCGTGACGGACGCCGCGCCCGCGCGCCGCATCGAAGCGTTGCGTTCGCGCGGTCACGAGGTGCTGGTCGTCCCGATGGACGCGACGGGGCACGCGGATCCGCACGCCGTGCTCTGGGCGCTGGGGCGAAGGGACATTCGCTCGGTGCTGGTGGAGGGCGGCAAAGGCGTCTACACTGCCTTCCTTCGGGCGGGCCTGGTGGATCGCATACACTGCTTCGTTGCGCCGAAGATCCTCGGGGGCCGCGCGCTGGGCTGGACCGGAGACGTGACCATCGACACGGCGGATGCCGCGCTGACGCTGACGGCCGCGCGTGCGCGCCGCCTCGGTTCCGACGTGCTCGTCGAGGGCTACACGCGCGCGCCGCGCGCCGCGCGCTCTCGCGTACCCGCGCGCGCTCGGAGGCCGTAGGGATGTTCACGGGCATCGTGCAGCGCGTCGGCGTCGTGCACGCGATCGCACCGCGCGAGGCGGGCTGCGATCTCACGATCGCGCACGCGAATCTCGGCGCGCTCGCGATCGGCGAAAGCGTGAGCGTGAGCGGCGTCTGCCTGAGCGTGGTCCACGCGACGTCCGAATGCTTCACGGCGAACGTCATCGCGGAGACGCTCCGGCGCACGACGATCGGTGCGCTCGCGGTGGATGGTCGGGTGAATCTGGAACGCTCTCTCGCAGCGGGCGACCGCCTCGGCGGACACATCGTCGCGGGACACGTGGACGGCGTCGGCACGATCGTGCGCCGCACGAGTGCGCCGTACGGCGAGGAGATCGAGATCGACCTGCCGGGAGACGTGGCGCGCTACGTCGCGCACAAGGGATCGATCGCGGTGGACGGTGTGAGCCTCACTGTGGGTGAGGTGCACGGCACGCGGTGCGTGATCTACCTGATCCCGCACACGCTCGCAGAGACGATCGCGGGCGCGTATGCGCCGGACACGCGCGTGAACATCGAAGTGGATGTGATCAGCCGCTACGTCGAGCGGCTCCTACAAGGAGAGGCGAGGTGAACACGGTGAAGCAACGGCGTCCCAGCGGCTCGACCCCGACGGAATCCGCGCACGACGCGCGCTTCGACCCGGTGCCGGTGGTGATCGACGCCATCCGTCGCGGCGAAATGGTGTTGGTGGTCGACGACGAAGAGCGCGAGAACGAAGGCGACCTCATCATGGCCGCGGAGAAGATCACGCCCGAGAGCGTCAACTTCCTCACGAAATACGCGCGCGGGCTGATCTGCGTTCCGATGACCGGCACGCGCCTGGACGAACTCGGTCTCGGTCCGATGGTGCAGGACAACACGGCGAAGATGAGCACGGCGTTCACCGTGTCCGTGGACGCGGTGCACGGCACGACGACGGGCATCAGCGCGGCGGACCGCGCTCGCACGAT
>CAZEPH010000048.1:0-11079 GCA_964514075.1 uncultured bacterium
GCACGAACGACGGTTTGGCGTCGACGTAGTGCGGGTCTTCGTAGCCGCGCGCGAGATAGTCCACCGCGACGCGCGCGCCTCCCACCTCACGCGCGATTGCCGCGAGATCCTCCGTGGTCGTGACGACACGCAGCGCGGGGGAGGCCGCGTGCGCAGGTGCGAACAGCAACGCCAGCGCGGCGGCCGCGCAGCGAAGAGTCCTCGTCATGTCGATGATCCTCCTCAGAAGGGGTGCGCACCGTGCGGGCCGATGTTGAACGTGATCTTGAGAAACGCCTGCGTTGCACTGCGCGTGTCGCTGTATCGCACGCGGCGCGTCTGTGCACTCACCAAGCTAAACTCCGTCGGCGTGAACGTCAGGAACGCGAGCGCACCGCGTTCGTCGGATGCATCGCGGTAGGAGACGATGTCGCCCCGCGCGCCGGCATGCCATCGCCGTGCGAACTGGTAGTCGACGAACGAAAACCCGCCGCGCTCCGGTGTGTCGGGCGCGCGGTTCGCGTGATACGCCTCCGTGTGCCACACGAGCGAGCGGTAGATCGCCTGGCGCCGGTTCTTCCATCGCACCACAACGCTCGCGCCCGACAGCGTAGCGTGCGCGTCGCTCAAGGGACCGCGCGCGAGCGATGCATCGAGCCAGAGGTTCCAGTTGTCGGTGATGTCGGCGTACGCGGCCGCGCGGCCGCTCCACAACAGATCCCCGCGCGACTCGCCCGGGCCGAAGACACGCGACTCCTCCGGCGCGCGCTGGACGGCGCCGGTGACCTGCGTGTACACCGGCAGCGGCGCGAGCCACGACGCTTCCAGTCCGGTCGACGCGAGCCCGTCCAAACCGAGAAACGCCGCCGCTGCGAGCGGCCGGTCTGCGAACGGCGTCTCGCCCGGGTGCGTCAGGTTGAACTTCCCGAATGCGTCGCGAAACTTGCCGAGTCGCGCCTGAAAGCCCGCGGGCAAACTCACCAGCGTGAGGTACGCCTCCTCCAACTCTGGCGCCTCGTCGTCATGAAACGAAATGAACACGTCGGCCCTGCTGTACGGGTCGACGACGGATTGCACGGCCACCTCCGCTTCTTTGAGGATGGCGGCGGGATCGCTCACCGCGTCATCGTTGCCGGCGGTGCCTTGCAGCCATCCGATGACGCTGATATTCGGGTTGAGGGCGTTACCGCCGGGGGGCGGTGCCGTTTGGGCGTGTGCACATGCGGCGCACACCGTCACACTACCGCACACCAACGCGCGCGTGAGTGCATGCATGGAAACTCCTTCGCAAGACGGCCACTGTGGGGTCGCACGCGCGTGGGCGTGCAACGAGGACGTGCGTTATGCGAGGAGCGGGGCAGGAGGGCCGCGGCTCGGCGCGGCGAAAACCAAACGCTCGATCGGCCGCTCGGTCGGCGTGACAAAACAGAGGGGATTGAGCACACGCGGGGCGACGAACGGCTGCGTCGCCGTGGCCACAACGGGAGAATCGGCCAGATGACACACCGCACACGACGTCTCGCTCGCGTGCGACGTCGCATGGTCGTGGAATGGAAGCGCGAGGCACACAAGAACCGCGAGCAGGGCGAGCGCCGCGTACACGATCCGTCGAGTGGGGTGAGGGTGCATCATCGATCGTGATTGTCACCAGCCCGCCTGTGGCCTGTCAACGAGACGGTAGACTTTGGAACCACTTGCCCCCGGCGGCCGGACAGCCGAGATTGTCGATGCGCGCCTCCCAACGTGCACAGCCTATCCAGGACGTTTGGATAGGGATCAGTCTCTCGGTTCACAACGACCGGACGGTGACCATGAATCGTAGAGCGCTGGGTGTCGCTCCAGCGGGAGTAGCTCGGTATCTCGCATTCGTTGTTCCAGCCGTGCTTCTGAGTCTGCCCGTCGCCCTTCGTCCCGCATGTGCCGCCGATTCGGGCGCGACCTACGTGGGATCCGAAGCGTGCGTGCAGTGCCACGAAGCGCAGGCCACGAAGTTCAAATCCTCTCCACACGGGCGCGCGAGCATGGACGGCGCCGTTCTCGTGAAGGAAGTGTCCTGCGAGGCGTGTCACGGGCCAGGCTCATTGCACGTCGCGGCGGGCGGCGACAAGTCCGATCCCGGATTCGCGTCGATCAAGAACCCCAAGAAAGCAGCAGCGGCACAAGCGAGTGCGACGTGCACCTCGTGCCACTCCGGTGGGGAGCAGATGTCGTGGGCGCACGGCAAGCACGCTCGCAAGGGCGTCGCGTGCACGGCCTGCCACAGCGTGCACTCGCCGGACGCGAGCAGCGTCAACCCGCTGCTCGTGAACGCGAATGTCAACGCGATCTGCTTCAGCTGCCACACCGACAAGAAGGCGCAGTTTGCGCGCTCGGCGCACATGCCGCTGAACGATCCGTCGATGACGTGCACGAGTTGCCACAATCCGCACAACAGCGACGGGCCGCGCGCCCTCCGCGCCGCCTCGAACAACGACCTCTGCTACAAGTGTCACGCCGACAAGCGCGGCCCCATGCTCTTCGATCACGCCCCGGTGCGCGAGAACTGCCTCACCTGTCACGAGGCGCACGGTTCGAACAACGACAAGTTGCTCAACGCCAAGCGGCCGTACCTCTGCCAGCAGTGCCACGTCGCGGCGCGACACCCGTCGACGCTGTACGACAGCAGAGACCTGGCGAGCAACCGGTTGTTCAACCGTTCGTGCACGAACTGCCACAGTCAGGTCCACGGGTCGAACCACCCGTCGGGCCGCTACTTCCTCAGGTAGGGGGCGACAATGAACGCGAAGATGATGGTGCGTGGCTTCTGTGTGGTCGCGTGCGTCTCGTGGGCGTTGTTCCCGTCAGTGACGCGCGCGCAAGATGAGCAGCCCTCCGTGCCGCCGAACCACGTGACGTTCGGAGGACAGTGGTGGGACCAAACGCGACCCGAGGCGAAATTCCAGGAGTTCCGGGAGTTCCCGCGGGGAGGGTTCATCGAGAACTGGTACGTGGGTGGCGAGGCCGGCCGGCGCTCGTGGGAGTTCTCCGGAGCGAACGCGCTGCGGGGGGATGAAACCGCGCGGTTCCGGTGGTCGAACGGTATCCGGTACAAGATACGGGCGAACTACACCCAAACGCCGCACAACTTTAGTTTCATCACGCGATCGCCGTACGACCTCGTGAACCGGGGTGGTGGGGTGTATGCATTCGTCCTGCCAGACTCGTTCCAATGGTCCAACCAAACGTTGCTCAATGTGAGCGGTTCGGCGGGGACGGCGGCGAACGCGGCTTATAACGCGCGCATTTCCGACTTGCTGCGTGCGTCGCCGCTCATGCCGATCGGATTCCGCACCGACGTGGCAAAGGCCTCGGTCTCGATGCGTCCGGCGAAGGGACTGCAGGTCGATCTCACCGGGGAGAAGCGGGATCGGAACGGTTCGAAGCCGTGGAGCGCGGCCTTTGGGTTCAGCGGCGCCATGGAAGTGTGGGAGCCCATCAACCAGCGGACGGTCGACGGCGAGGCGGCGCTTACATACACCGGCAAGAACTACGTCGTGCGCGCCGACGGCGGCATCAACACGTTCACGAACAACGCGTCGACGCTGCAATGGGACAACCCGCGCCGGCTCACGAGCAGCGCAGCCGGCAATAACGCGGGCGCGGGGTTCGGACAGATGGATCTGTACCCGGACAACAAGATGGTGCGCGGTAACCTCGGAATCGGCGTGACGCTCCCGCAGCAAACGGTGCTCACGCTGAACGCCGGGCTCGCACGCACGACGCAGGACGATCCGTTCCTGCCGTTCACGGTGAACCAGGCGGTGATCGACACCGCGGCCAAATACCCGAGCACGCCGCTCGGATTCCTGGACCACAACGGCAACCTGGATACGACGATCACCAGCCTCAAGGGAAAGGCCGACGTGATCAAGGTGAACGGCAAGATCACCACGCACGCCGTCGACATGGTGGCGTTCACCGCGCGGGCGGACTACTACAAGTACGACAACAAGACGCCTGCGTACGAGTATGGCGCATCCGTTGCCTACGACCAGTCGTACCAAAAGGGTCCGTTCGAGACGGATCCATGGGGCAACTCACGCACCGTCATCGGCGCCGACATCGACGTCTCTCCCACGTCTGAGGTCGAACTCGGAGGCACCGTCGAGTACCGCGGCCGCGACCGCACGTACCGCGAGATCGACAAGGACGGCGAGATGGTGTTCATCGGTGAAGCGGAGGTCCATCCCGTACCGCGCATGCGCGTGAGCGGGAGTTACCAGATCGGAGACCGCAAGCCGAAGGACCCAGTACTGATCGAGGACTACGAGAACGCCAACGGTCAGTTCATCGAGCAGCCGAACCTGCGCCGCCTGGATGTCGGGCAGCGGATGCAGACCAAGGCAAAGGGCGCCCTCTCGTGGATGGCGAACGAGATGGTGGACTTCTCCGCGATGTACGACTACACGAAGAACGACTTCGTCAAGGACTCGCTCGACGCGAAGAACGCTCTCGAAGAGTCGTATGGCCCGCAGCTGGGGCTCCGGCTGCAGAAGGGGAACAACATCATCGGCACGGCATCGGTGCACCCCTCGCCAATGGTGGATCTGACCGCGGGCTACGGGCACGGCAAGATGGAATCGGACATGTTCTCGCGCGAGACGCCAACCGCTCCGCCGCCGCTGCGCCAGGACGACAGTCTCACGTGGAGCATTCACACCACGGAGAAGAACGACCTCGCGTTCGCAAATGTGGTGGTCTGGCCGGTGGTGAACAAGGTGTCGTTCTCGGTCGGTTACGAGTACGACAACGCGAGCACGTCGTTCGGGATTCACAAGGGCTGGGAGCGGGTCGACCCCGATGGTAGCGGACCCGGTGTGCCGATTCTCGTCCCGCAGCCGGACACGATCAACGTGCCGAACATCACGTACCGCCGTCACGATATTCAACTGCAGGTAACGGTGCGCGCGATGCACGACACGGACGTGGGTCTGCGGTACGGTCGCCAGATCTACAAGGCGAGTGACTTCTCCGCGGACAATACTCCGGTCGTCTTCGCATCGAGCGACCAGAGCCTGGCGAGTACGGGAATCTATCTTGGAGATCGAATCCAGAACTACCTTGCGACGTCGGCGGCGCTGATCGTAACCCGACGGTTCTGACGTCATGCGCATCTCCCTGGAGATCTAGCGCTCACGGGATCGCGGCGCGCGAAACATGCGCGTCGCGATCCTCTCTTTCACTCTCCTCCTCCTCGGGATAGGATCGCGCCGCGCAATGGATACCTCATCTCCGCCTCCGTCACGTTCTCCCGGTGACACGGCGCCGTCGTCGCGGCGCGGGTTTCTCGTGCGCGTGAGCCAGGCGTTCCTTGGGCTGTGGGGTGTGAGCGCGCTGGGGGCCGTGTTCGCGTATTTGCGTCCGCCCGCCAGCAGCGAAGGTCGCGCGGCGGAGCGCGTCGTCCATGCGGGAGCGCTGGACGATCTGCAGGTCGGCGACGGCCACCTCGTACGGCACGGTCCGTCGCCTTTCTACGTCGTGCGAACCGCGCCGGACCGGGTGATCGCTCTCTCGGCAGTGTGTACGCACATGCGGTGCATCATCGACTACGACAGCGACCGCAAGCAGATGGTCTGCCCGTGTCACAACGGCCGCTTCGATCTTGCCGGCACCGTTCTCGCGGGGCCGCCGCCGCGCGCTCTTCCGGGATACACCGTGTCCGTTCGCAATGGACAGGTGTACGTGCAGCTATGAACGCCGAGGCACCCCGCGCGGCCGTCCGGCGCTTCACGTCGTGGTTGGAGCACCGCATCAACCTCACCGAGCTGTTCTCTTTCGTCACCCACTTCGGTCTCGTGTATACCCCGGTCGACACGACGCGTCCGTATGAGGAGGCAGCCGGCGACATCGGCCGCCGCCGCCTGTCGGCGTACGCGAGCGGAGCGCGCATCTTCGGCGTGGTGGCCGTCCTTCTCTTCGCGTTGGAGGCCGTCACCGGAGCCCTGCTCGCGTTCTACTATCGCCCCACGCCCGCAGCCGCGTTCGAGAGCACGCGCATGATCGTCCGTGACGTGCCGTTCGGGTGGTTCGTCCATCAGATTCACTCGTGGGGCGCGTACGCGCTCATCGCGGTCGTCACGTTCCGGTTGTTGCGTCTGTTCTGGGAGGGCCTCTACCGCGCGCCGCGCGAGGTCCTCTGGTGGGCCGCCGTGTGCATGGCGTGGTTCGCCGTGCAATTGGATCTCACGGGACGGTTGCTCCCCTGGGACGATCGGTCGTATTGGAGCGTCGTGCGCGCTCTCGAGGTCGCGTATTCACTCCCGGTCTACGGGCCGATACTCGCGTACTTCGTCGGAGGGCACGTCGTGAACGAGGACGTGCTCCTGCGTTTCTACGTCCTGCACGTCATGACGCTCCCGGCGCTCTTCCTGTGCGCGATCTACCTGACGTTCGCGACACTGCGACGCGTCGGACTGAGTCCGCAACGCGACGACGCCAGCGTTCGCTCGATCACCTACCGCGATCACTTCTACAGCCTCGCCACGCTGACGCTCGTGCTGTTCGGCGTCTTGGTCACGCTTGCGGCGCTCGTTCCGTTTCGCTTCGGCGCACCCGCCGATCCCTTCACCACGCCGGTCGGGGTCCACCCGCCCTGGTACCTCCTTGCGCCGTATTTCTGGATGGAGAAGCTGCCGGGTCCGGCGGGACTGCGCGGCGCCGTGTGGCTCCTGGCCGCGTTGGCGGTGCTGCTTCTGCCCGTCTGGGTGCGCGGTCCCGTGTCGCAGGAGCGCCTGTCGCGCGAGCGGCTGTGGGGTGCGGTGGCGATGGCCGCGTGGTGCCTCTTGGGCGTCGCGGGCTATTGGGTGGAAAGGAGGTAGGGTGCCGCGCGGATACGTCGTACTCGTTCTGTGTGCGTTGGGGGTCGCCGTCCGTCCCGTGCCGGCGCTCGCTGTCGCGGCACGCGTGGACTCGTTGATGAGCGTTGCCGCGGGGCGGTGTGGCGTGTGCCATCCGGGAGAGCGAGTCGAATTCTTGAAGAGCACGCACGCGAGCGAGGGCGTGACGTGTACGGCGTGTCACGGCGGCAACGCATCGGCGTCGGACGAACGAGCGGCGCACAGCGGGGACTTCCGACGCACGCTGCCGCGCGCGGACGTGCCGCGCCTGTGCGCGTCGTGTCACTCGGACGAGGAGAGAATGCGTCCGTACGACCTGCCCGTCGATCAGTACGCGTTGTACCAGACGTCCACGCATGGGAAGAAGCTCGCGAAGGGCGATACGCGTGTCGCCGTGTGCTCCGATTGCCACGGCGCGCATGCGATCCTCCCTCCGTCCGACCCGGCCAGTCGCGTCTTCGTGCGCAACATTCCGCAGACCTGCGGCACCTGCCACGCGACGGCGGGGACCGGTCCCGAGAAGGGACCGCACGCGAAGGCGCTCGCCGAGTACCGATCGAGCGTGCACGCCGCGGAGTTGTACCAGAACGACAACGACAGGGCCCCGACGTGTGTGAGTTGTCACGGAGTGCACGGAGCCGCACCGCAAAACGTCGGGGACATCGGCAAAGTGTGCGGGCAATGCCATGTGCAAGAGCGACGCGCGCTCTTGTCCGGTCCCCATGCTGTCGCCCTTGCCCGCGCGGGTTTGCCGGAATGCGCTTCCTGTCACGGGGCACACGCCGTTCGCGCGGCTGCGCCGCGCAATCTATCCATCGTGTGCAATCGGTGCCACACGGACGATCCCGCGATTCAGCGCGTCGGCCGCGACATGTGGGCCGCGTACGATTCCGCGTCGGCACAACTCGATCGGGCGGAGAGGATGGTGGAGCGTGCGGATCGCATCCCGATCAACACGGACGACTACAAAGCCAGCCTCGTGCAGGCACGCACGTATCTGGGAGAAGCGCTCCCGGCCGCACACAGCGTGCAGTTGCAGTCGGTCACCGATCTCACGATGCGCGCGCAGTCGATCGGGGTCGACGTGGAAACCGAGGTGCGCGATCGGCTCGGCCACCTGTCGATTCGACGGTATGGGCTCGTCGTGTTCTGGTTCTACGTCGTTCTCACGCTCGTGATCCTGCGGCAATTCCGGAAGGCGCGGCGCACGGGTGTTTGAGCGTCTGCTCGGACGGCGCGGCGAAAAGCGCGGCCTCCGTCTCCTGGGACTGAGCGCGGGCCTGGCGATCGGGATCGGTTTGGTCGTGATTCTCGTCGCGGTGCAAATCACCTCGCGGCCGCAATTCTGCGGCACGTGTCACATCATGAAGCCCTATTACAAGTCGTGGACCGTCTCGACGCACAAACAGGTCGCGTGCGTCGAATGCCACATCCCGCCCGGCGCAATGGCCGAGGTGCACAAGAAATACGAAGCGCTCTCGATGGTCGCGAAGTACCTCACCAAGACGTACGGCACCCGCGTGTGGGCCGAGGTCGACGACGCCGCGTGCTTGCGCTGCCATGAGCGCCGTCTGCTGGACGGAAAGGAGGACTTCGGCGGCGTGGTCTTCGATCACACGCCGCACCTCACGGAGTCGCGACGCGGGCTCAAGCTGCGATGCACGTCATGCCACTCGCAGATCGTGCAAGGGAGCCACATCGCGGTGACCGTGTCGACGTGCGTCACGTGTCACTTCCACCGCGAGGAGGTGAACAAGGGCCTCTCGAGTTGCACGACGTGTCACACGACGCCGCAGAAGGTCCTCACCGTCGGCAAGACGCAGTTCGATCACGCACAAGTCGACCGCAAGGGGATGGACTGCGCTCTGTGTCACGCCGGCGCGGTGATCGGCGATGGCTCCGTCCCACCGCAGAACTGCGTGAGCTGCCACAGCGAGCCCGAGCGCTTGAAGATGTACGACAAGACCGAGTTCATCCACCGCAAGCACGTGTCGGAGCACAAAGTCGACTGCTCGCGGTGCCACCTGATGATCGAGCACGGCCGAGACATTCGTCGGCGCACGCCGGCGGCGACGGAGTGCGCGAAGTGCCACAGCGGTCCCAACTCTCCTCAGGCGGAGTTGTATGCGGGGATCGGAGGCCGGGGCATTCCCGACATGCCGAGCGAGATGTACACGGTCGGCGTGACGTGCACGGCCTGCCACAGCACAGCGCTGCGCGGCATCACGCCGGCGGCGGCGTTTGCCGACGGCGCCCGACACACGCACGCCGCGCCTGCCAGTGCGGTGTCGTGCATGATGTGTCACGGATCCGAGTATGGAACGATCTTCGAATCGTGGAAGGTCGGAATGGAGGCCCGCACGCAGGCCCTCGGCCGGCAGATGACCGCCACGGCCGTCGCGCTGGGATCTCGCACATCCGACGCGTGGTCGGACGCGCAAACGAACTACTACCTCGTGCGCAACGGCAACGGCTTGCACAACGTGACCTACGCGTATGCGGCGCTCGACAAAGCGCGCGAGCAGATGAACGAGGCGCGCCGGTCCGCCGGCCTCGCGGCGCTGCCGAGTCCGTGGTTGGAGATTCGCGGAGGTGCGGAGTGTCTCGCGTGTCACCGCGGCGTGGAAACACAGCGCGGCTCGTTCAACGGGAAGGCGTTCGCGCACGCGCCACACGTCGGCGCCGCGCGGCTCGCCTGCGACGCGTGCCATCGCACGCACACGGAACGCGCGCCCGGAGAGGTCGTGCGATTCGGCGCGAACGGATGCACGTCGTGCCACCACGCACCCAGCAGCGCGCCGGTGACCGCGGCCGCGTGCGACAAGTGTCACGGTGACATCCGGACAAAGGTGTTCACGAGTTTCCGCGGGCCGTTCGTCCACGGTCCGCACCTGGAGGCGGGCGCCGAGTGCGCGACGTGCCACTCCCTACAGCGCGGCGACCCGCGCCCCGCGAAAGCGGCGTGCATGACGTGCCACGAAGAAGGTTAGGCGGGCGGACCCAGCGAGCGAATACGCAGCAGCAGCAGCACGATGACGAGGCCGATGACCGCGACCGAACTCGCTGTACCGATGCGCCGCGACCGCCAATCATGCAGCGCAGCGCGCCCTTCCGTCGCGGCCGTCGCTGCCGCGGAACGACCCTCGGCCAGGACGGCGTTCATCGCCTTCTCGTTGAAGCTATGGAGCGTGACGCGCAGCGACACGACCTGATCCCGTGCCTGCTTCAACGAGAGCCGGCCGACGTCCGTCTCCATCCCCTTGAGTTCTGCCGAGGCGAGGAGGCTGTCCGCGGCGGCGATCTGCGTGCGGAGTGAATCGAAGCGCGACGTGATGCGCCGCGCCGCCAACTCGCCGCGCGAGCCGGGCTCGTGACACTTGCCGCAGACGCCCTGTCCGCCGAACGCGATCATTGCGTCGTTCGGTTTCTGCACGTTGTGGTTGTCGTGACACGTGACGCACCCGCGCTTGCCTTCGAGGAACAACTCGGTGCTCACGGGGCTCTGCGCAAACAACTCGCCCTCACGGCCGTGACACTGCCCGCACACGAGTGAGATGTCCCGCACCGCCGGCGGCGCGGCTCCGTGATTGCCGTGGCAGTCGTTGCACGCGGGGGCGGAGCGGTCGTTCTTCTCGAGGAGCGCCTTTCCGTGCACGCTGCGCACGTAGGACGCGTACTGATCGGTCGGGAGCCTGCGGCCCTTCATGTACTCGGCGTTGTGGCACTTCGCGCATGTGGCCGGGACATTCGTCTTGTACACGGGAGAGCGGGGGTCCGTGTGCGGGAGGATACCGTGCAGACCGTGGCAGTTGGTGCACGTCGCGGCCTTCATGTCGCCCGCCGAGAGCCGCTTGTAGTGTACGCTCGTCTGGAACTCGGGGACGGAGAACACGTACGGTTCCGGAGCGAAGCGACGCATGTACGCTCCGTTCGCGTGGCACGAGGTGCAGAGCGTGGCGATCTCCGCCTTCGAGGGCTTTCCCTTGTATCCCTTGTCGGGATCCATCGCGGTGATGTCGGGGTCCGCCGGATCGCCACCGTGGCAGCCGACGCATCCCAAACCGTGCTGGGTGTGAATGTCGTGCGCGAAGTTCTTCGTGGGCGCGACGAGACGCGATTCTTCCAGCTTGCGGTGGCAATCGAGACAGCTATTCGGTGCGGCGCCGGCGCCGGTGGGGAGCAGTGCGCCCGCAGCGAGCAGCAGCGTCACAACGATGTCGCGGAC
>CAZEPH010000049.1:0-11042 GCA_964514075.1 uncultured bacterium
CAAGCAGACGCAATCGCTCGCGCTGCTCTCCGGCGGCGAGAAGGCGCTCACCGCGATCGCGCTCCTCTTTGCGATCTACCAGGTGAAGCCGAGTCCGTTCTGCATCCTGGACGAAGTGGACGCGCCGCTCGACGACGCGAACATCGACCGTTTCATCGCGATGCTCCGGGCGTTCAGCGATCGCACGCAGTTCATCGTGGTCACCCACAACAAGGCCACGATGGCCGCGAGCAACGCGATCTACGGCGTGACGATGCAGGAGCCGGGCGTGTCGCGACTCGTCTCCGTGCGGTTCGAGGACCGTGGCCGCCCGTCCAACGGCAACGGCACCGCGCACGAAAGCGACGAGCGCGCACTGGAACCCGCGGAAGCGTCAGCGGCCGGGTCGTAGATGGGGATCTTCGATCGGCTCAAGCAGGGCCTTGCACGCACGCGCGAGGTTCTCGGCGAACGCGTGGATCTCGTCTTCCAGCGCGGACGCGTGGACGAGGACGCACTCGAGGAGTTGGAAGAACACCTCCTGCGTGCCGACGTCGGCGTGCAGACCACCGACGAGTTGCTCGCCTTGCTTCGCGCCAAGGCAAAGGCCGGGGAACTGGACGCTCCCGGGTCCGCGCGCGGCGCTCTGCGCGACGCGGTCCTCGCGCTGTTGCGGAAGAGCGCGGCCGACGCGCCGGCCCTCGCACCCGCGCCGCATGTCGTGCTCGTCATGGGCGTGAACGGCGTGGGCAAGACCACCTCCATCGGCAAACTCGCCTACCGGTTCGCGGCCGACGGCCACTCCGTCCTCGTTGCGGCGTCGGACACGTTTCGCGCGGCCGCGGCGGACCAGCTCTCCCTGTGGGCAGGTCGTGCCGGCGTGCAGATCGTGCAGCACCGGCCCGGGTCCGATCCCGCCTCCGTGGCGTTCGACGCCATCCGTGCGGCTACGGCGCGCGGCATCGGCGTCGTGATTGTGGACACCGCTGGGCGGCTGCACACGAAGGTGAATCTGATGGAAGAACTCAAGAAGGTCCGACGCGTGATCGGTCAAGCCGCCAAAGGCGCGCCGCACGAATCGCTCCTCGTGCTGGACGCAACGACGGGACAAAACGCGCTCGTGCAGGCGCGCGCGTTCGCGAAACACGTGGGCGTGACGGGCCTCGTGCTCACCAAGATCGACGGCACCGCGAAAGGCGGCATCGTGGTAGCGATTGCGCGTGAACTGAGCCTCCCGGTGCGGTACATCGGCGTGGGGGAGGGGATCGAAGACTTGCTTCCCTTCGAAGCGGAGGCGTTTGCGGACGCGCTCTTCAGCGCGTCGGGCGCACCAGCGTCTGCGGCGGCGAAACAAGACGCACGCGTCCGGTAATCTCCGAGCGCGCCCCGATCCCGTAGCCGTCCAAGAACGTCTCCGATCGCTCCACTTCCCGCCCCGGGTCAGGCGGACGCACGATCGTGCGCGACACGCTGCGCAGGATCCCGGTGATGGGGATGTCGGACGACGTCCACACATCCGTCGCGAAGGTGACCGTCTGTCTCGGGTCCTCCACCGTCTGCGCCGTATCGCGCGACGCGCGCCCCGGCTCGATCACGGTGACGAACCCCGCGTGGCGTCCGCGCGCTGGTCCGCGCGGCATCGAGAGATCCTCGTCGCCGAGATCCAGGGAATCGTCCCGCACCACGTCCCGCGGGTCGTACTCCGGCTGCGCGCGATCCAAGAGGGAGCGGATCAAGCGGGCCGACTGCGGAAGGCGCAGCTCGATCGGTTCGTCGTCGCCGCGTTTGAGGATGAGCCGCGCAATGTCCGCGATGTCCGCGTCGAGGGCGGAACTACCGTCCGCCGTGCGCGCCCGGACGCTCGTCGCACTCGCGCGCTGCAACGCCGTGTCGCGGACGAGTGCCTTCATGACGACGCGCGTGCTTCGGAACGTCGTCATCTCGATCCAGTGTGCGGGCTGCCCGCCGACCGTGTCGCGCGCGACGACCGCGATGCGCTGCCACACGGTGTCGCGCTGCGCACCCGGAATAGAGTTGAGCGTCCAGTACGCGACCCATTCACCGACGGCGAGACGCTCCGTCCCGAAGCGAAACCCCAAGAGGCCCGCGTCGCCGTCATGCCCGATACCCGCGGATGCCCCGACCGGGCACGCTGCAGAGACGAGAGCAACGAGCAGGCAAGCCACCAACCTGCGCGAAGGGACGAGACGTGTGATCACGCGCAGAGTATGCGGCCCCGGACCGCGTGCCGTCGAGCGGGCACCGACGGCGCTAGTGAATGTGCACCAGACGGCGCAGGACGCGCGTCGCGCCGTCGTCCACGCTGAGGAAGTACACGCCCGCGCCGAGCGCGGCGCCGTCCGCGGTGCGCGGGTCCCACACGACGCTCGCGCGTCCGCTCGCATCCGTGAACACGTCCGTGCGCGCCACCGTGCGGCCCGCCACATCACGCAACTGAACGAGCACGCGCTGGCCGGCCTCCGGAGCCGCCAGCGTAAACGTGAGTTGCCGCGCGAAAATCTCGGAGCCGGCGGAGTCGAAGCGCAAGGCCGCCGGGCGCGCGGCGGGGTCGTCGTCTACGGCGGTTGGTCCGACGACGGTGATCGTGAACGTCGTCGTGTCGCGTCCGCCGAAGCTGTCGTCGGCGATGAGCGAGACATTCGGGTACGTCCCGATCTGCGGCGACGTCGGCGTCCACGTCAGTTCACCGGTCGCGGGGTTCACGCTCGCACCGGACGGGATGTTCGCCCCGGACCACGTGGAAACGTCTCCGTCCGCGTCCGTGGCTGACGGCGTCACGCTGAACGGCGCATCGGCGATCGCCAGTTGATTTGGTATCACGGCGACGACGGGCGGCGTATTTGCGTACGGCACGAGAGCCGGCGCGCCCGCGACCACACGGATCGAGTCGTTGTCGCACGTGCGCTCCTCCGCCGCGGTCACGGTGATCGTCCCGGAAACGTGCGGAGCCGTTGTCGTCACAGCGACCGTGAACAGCACGCCCGTGCTGTCCATGACGCCGCACGGCAACCCCAGAATCGACTGGTCCACGACGTAGTTGCCGCCGCCCAGATCCAGCACCTGGTACACCGTCGGCGCGCCGCCAGACGACAGGTACGGGCCCTGGATGATGCTCGCGGCTGGCGTGTCGCACAGCACGAGTGACGAGGAGAGATGGATGCGTACGCTCACGCCGCGCATACCGGCCGCGGTCGCGCGGTGCGCCACGACGGGCACGACGGCGCACGACTCCGTCGCCGAGACGAACACGCTGCCCGTCACGTGCGGCGCGATCACGTCGCGTGGCACATCGTTCACGACGATCGTGAAGAACGCGGTGTCCGCGCCTGCCACGCCGTCCGCCGCGATGATGCCGACGCCGGGGTACGCGCCGGATTGCTCGTAGTCCGGCGCCCACGTGAGCACGCCAGTGAGCGGCGACACGCTCGCACCCGCGGGGAGATTCGTCCCGCTCCACGTGAGTGGATCGAGATCGGGGTCCGTTCCGCTCGGCGTGACGCTGAGGGGACTGGTTTCGTCCACGGTCTGCGTGGCGATCGCATTCACGACGGGCGGGTCGTTCACGTTGGAGACGGTCACGGTGAAGGCGGTAGTGTCCGACAGACCGCCGGCGTCGGTCGCGATGAGGGCCACCGCGGGGTACGTTCCGGCCTGCAGGTACGACGGGGTCCACGTAAGCTCGCCCGTGAGCGGCGCGACGCTCGCGCCGGCCGGCAGGTTGGCACCGCTCCAGGTGACAGTGTCGCCGTCGGGATCGGTGGCGGTGGCGGAGACCGTGAGCAGCGCGTTCTCCGCCACGGTTTGATCCGCCAGCGCGTCCGCGAGGGGTGCGCGGTTCACGTTGGTCACGACGATCGTGAAGACGCGCGACGCGGCGGCGCCGAGGCTGTCGGTTGCGGTGAGCGTGACGCCCGGGTGGGAGCCGGCTTGATCGAAGTCCGGCGTCCACGTGAGCACGCCGGTAAGCGGCGCGACGCTTGCCCCGAGTGGCAGGTTCCCCCCGCTCCATGTGAAGGCGTCGCCGTCCAGATCCACCGCGGACGGTGTGACGGTCAGGAGCGCGTTCTCCGCCACCGTGAAGTCGGGGATCGAATCCACGACGGGCGCGCGGTTCGTGTTCGTCACGAAGATGGTGAAGCTCGCACTGTCGCTCCCACCGAACGCGTCCGCCGCGACCAGGCGCACATCTGGATACGCGCCGGCCTGCGCGAACGAGGGCGTCCACGTGAGTACGCCGGTCGCGGGCGCGACGCTGGCGCCGCCCGGGAGGTTCGCCCCGTGCCACGTGAGGCCGTCGCCGTCCACGTCCGTGGCCGACGGCGTCACCGTCAGAAGCGCGTTTTCCGCGATCGTCGGATCCGCGATCGGCGCGACGACGGGCGCCGTATTGCCGTACGTGACGGTGGCCGATCCGCCCGCGACGCTCGCCAGCACTTGGTTGACGCAGGACCGCAGGTCCGTGCCCGTCACGCTGACCGTGCCGCTCGTGTGCGGGGCGAGAACGCGCACGAGAACGTACGCCAGCACACCGGTGGAGTCGGTCGGTCCGCACGGCTCCCCGAGCAGCACTTGATCGATGGTGTACCCGCCGCCGTCCACGAGGACCTGGAAGCTGGATTGGCCGCCGTTCGCGAGATACGGCCCTTGCAGGATGCTGCTCTCCGGCCCAGCGCACAACGCGAGTTCAGGGGAGAGCGCGATCGTCACGCTTGCTCCACGCATCGCCGCCGCGGTGTCGCGGTGCAGCACGAGAGCCACGGTGTCGCACGGCGCGGCGAACGAGGTCGTCGCGGGGGGAGTCGCTTCCGCGGCCACCACGTCGCGCGGCACGTCCGTCACGGTGATCGCGAAGCGCGTGGTGTCGCGCCCGCCGAGACCGTCGTCGACGATCAGCATCACGTCCGTGTACACGCCGGCCTGCAGGTACGACGGGGTCCACGTAAGCTCGCCCGTGAGCGGCGCGACGCTCGCGCCGGCCGGCAGGTTGGCACCGCTCCAGGTGACAGTGTCGCCGTCGGGATCGGTGGCGGTGGCGGAGACCGTGAGCAGCGCGTTCTCCGCCACGGTTTGATCCGCCAGCGCGTCCGCGAGGGGTGCGCGGTTCACGTTGGTCACGACGATCGTGAAGACGCGCGACGCGGCGGCGCCGAGGCTGTCGGTTGCGGTGAGCGTGACGCCCGGGTGGGAGCCGGCTTGATCGAAGTCCGGCGTCCACGTGAGCACGCCGGTAAGCGGCGCGACGCTTGCCCCGAGTGGCAGGTTCCCCCCGCTCCATGTGAAGGCGTCGCCGTCCAGATCCACCGCGGACGGTGTGACGGTCAGGAGCGCGTTCTCCGCCACCGTGAAGTCGGGGATCGAATCCACGACGGGCGCGCGGTTCGTGTTCGTCACGAAGATGGTGAAGCTCGCACTGTCGCTCCCACCGAACGCGTCCGCCGCGACCAGGCGCACATCTGGATACGCGCCGGCCTGCGCGAACGAGGGCGTCCACGTGAGTACGCCGGTCGCGGGCGCGACGCTGGCGCCGCCCGGGAGGTTCGCCCCGTGCCACGTGAGGCCGTCGCCGTCCACGTCCGTGGCCGACGGCGTCACCGTCAGAAGCGCGTTTTCCGCGATCGTCGGATCCGCGATCGGCGCGACGACGGGCGCCGTATTGCCGTACGTGACGGTGGCCGATCCGCCCGCGACGCTCGCCAGCACTTGGTTGACGCAGGACCGCAGGTCCGTGCCCGTCACGCTGACCGTGCCGCTCGTGTGCGGGGCGAGAACGCGCACGAGAACGTACGCCAGCACACCGGTGGAGTCGGTCGGTCCGCACGGCTCCCCGAGCAGCACTTGATCGATGGTGTACCCGCCGCCGTCCACGAGGACCTGGAAGCTGGATTGGCCGCCGTTCGCGAGATACGGCCCTTGCAGGATGCTGCTCTCCGGCCCAGCGCACAACGCGAGTTCAGGGGAGAGCGCGATCGTCACGCTTGCTCCACGCATCGCCGCCGCGGTGTCGCGGTGCAGCACGAGAGCCACGGTGTCGCACGGCGCGGCGAACGAGGTCGTCGCGGGGGGAGTCGCTTCCGCGGCCACCACGTCGCGCGGCACGTCCGTCACGGTGATCGCGAAGCGCGTGGTGTCGCGCCCGCCGAGACCGTCGTCGACGATGAGCATCACGTCCGTGTACACGCCGGCCTGCAGGTACGACGGGGTCCACGTAAGCGCAGCCGTCGTCCCGCTTGGGGTGAACACGGCGCCGATCGGAAGGTTCTGGGCGCTCCATGTGAGCGGATCGTTGTCCTCGTCCGCCGCGGCGAACGACAACGCGAGCGACTGCGCTTCCGCGATCGTCGTATCGGCCTGCGTCGCGAGGACGGGGACGCGGTTCTCGTTGGTGACGGTGATCGTGAAGACGCGCGACGTCTCGCCGCCGTGGCCGTCGTTCGCGGTCAGTGTCACGTTCGGGTATGTCCCGGACTGGAAGAACGTGGGAGTCCACGACAGCACGCCCGTCGATCCGTCCACAGTGGCGCCAGCGGGAAGGTTGGTGCTCGTCCACGACAAGGTGTCACCGTCCGGATCGCTCGAGACCGGTGTGACGACGAGGAGCGCGTTCTCCGCGACGGCCTGGTTCGCGATCGCGCCAACAACCGGAGCGCAATTCACGTCCGGCACGGCGATCACAGTGCGGCACGTCTGCGTGAACGAGACGGATGTCACCGCAGACGCCGTGAACGTGACGCGGTTCAGCGCGCCGTTGCACAGCGCAGGAACGGCGAACGTGCGCGAGACAACCGCGGATCCGCCGGCGCCAATCGACACCGTGCCGCTGCTGCTGCCGGTAAGCCACCCGAGGCTGTCGCTCACAATGAACGACGCCGCATCGCCGAACGCCGAGAGGTTGGTGATCGTCCACGACAGCGTGACGTTCGTGGAGGGACCGCTGGTCGTGTCGCTCGGACACGCGAGTGAGATGCCGTTGCGGACCGACACCGTGTACACGTCGGGCGAGCCATTTCGCATGTCGGCCCACATCGGGTGCGTGACCGACCCGCTCGAGACGCACGACGAGTAATCGCCTGCGTTTGGTACGAGACGCGACGGCACCTGCCACGCGCTCGGGAAATCCGTCACGGAGATGTTCGGCGCCACGGTGCTCCCGCCGTTCGTGGAGCGCGTCCCGAAGAGCGACGCGCGAACGCCGGATCCCTCGCGGCGGTCGTACCAGAACAGGTGCAGCGCGCCGAGCGAGTCCACGCTCGCCATCGGCATGGTCTCGTCGTACAACGCGGCGTCGTCGTTGATGCGGATCGGAGGGCTCCACGTGGCCCCGTGATTCGTCGAACGGATCATGGCGATGTCGCGGTGGTCGAGAGCCGGCGTGGTGAGTGTGCGCGAGACGCCGCGCAAGTCGATCTGGTACGCGCCGGCCTGCCCGGCCGTCGGATCGGACCGAACCTCGATGTAGAACGTGTCGGCTGAGGGCAGCGTCATCCACGCGAGCGCGGGGAATGCGGCACCGTATTTGGCAGAGGGGTAGTAGCTCTCGGCGAGCACCGAGTCGCCGGCCGTGCCGGCCAGGAGACGCATCCGCACATCGCCTGCGCTGCTCGGGGTGACGGTCACGAGGATCATCTGCCCCGCAAACGTGGAGATGACGCGGAAGTAATCGAGGTCTGCCCCAGCGGCGGAGGTCGTGCCGTTCAAACGACGCGGGATGATGAGCGGTTGCGCTTGTCCGACCGTGTCGTTCGGCTCCACCTCGGTGGATGTCACGCCGAAGCCGCCGATCACGGGGGTCGTGGACTCGTTCCACGCGATGTACACGTTCCCGCGGTTCGGCCCCGTGCTGCGGTCCACGGCTATGACGGGGTACTCCCGGAACCCGTCGACACGATTGAAGCCTGGGGGCCCCGCGTACCAGTTCTCGTTCAGGTCCGCCGCGTCGAAACGCGGACCGAACGAGAGTCCACCGTCCACCGAGATCGCATAGCGCACCTTTGCCGCGAGGTTCGCGTATCCGTAGTGATTCTCGAACACGACGTACACCTCGCCGTTCGTTCCCACGGCCACCGTGGGCGCGGCAATGAAGTCCACGCCGTCGTTCTGGATGGACACTGGCGTATTCCACGTCACACCGCTGTTCGTCGAGCGCACACACTCCACCTGCCCGGTTCCCTTTCCGAGGACGAAGCGGAGGTAGGTGATGTAGACGTTGCCGCCCACCGGGTCGATCGTGATGCGTGGTTGATCGAAAAAGTCCGCGGTTGCCGAGACCACCGTAATCGGCGGGTCGAACGACGGGACGTCTGCGATGAAGCGCCCGCGCGACACGGCGATGGCGCTGGTTGTAGCGGAGGGGAAGTTCGGGAGGTAGAGACTTGCCACGACGAAATTGCCCGCGCTGTCGGCCGCGACGGTGCTGTGCCCCATAAGCTGACCAGACGGTCCCAGCGGGAGAGAGCCGCCGTCGGTCCACGTGGAGCCGCCGTCGACGGAATACGAGTAGCCGACCAGCGATTGCGGCGGGCCGTCGAGGCCGCGCGAGTCGTCGTACGTCGTGATCAGAAAGCGTCCGTACGCCGCGGCGCCTGTTTCACTCTGCGTTTCGTTGGCCGCGTCCCCAGCAGGGTTGTTGATGCGAACATTACCCGGGATGCCGAACGTGGACGTGAGGTCGTGCGTGGCGGTGCGGTTCTTCGTCGTCGCGAGCGACGCGGGCAGCTCACCGGCAAGGGGGAATCCATGCGCTGCGGCCCACCCGTCGTACGCGCGGCGTCCAGGTGTGGAGAGTTGAGTGGGCACGCCATCCGCGCGCCGCAGGTCCGGAATGCGAGGCGCATCGGCAGACGCAACCCCGGCGGCGAGCGCGGCATGCGAGATCAGAACAAGGAACGCCCCTGCGGCGCACCATGTTCGAATGGTCCGAGGCTGTGTCATGGCCTAGTCGATCGACTCCGTACGACCGAGATGCCGCCGGTTGCGCGTGCGCACGTTCTCCCCAGAGAGGAAGGATCGTCGAAGTGCCGGATGCGCGCTGGGGAGTGACTCGCGCACCGATCGGACAGGAACTACTTCTACCATTGTAAGCGGAAGATTAGGGGGGCGAGAAGAGAAGAAGCACGAGAGGGCCGCGGTTTATCGCGGCCCTCTCGCTAGCACCGCCAACGACCGGCTAGCGGGCGTTGTACAGGTTCTTGATGTTGCCCCAGGTCGTCGGCTCCGTCGCGGTCACGAACTGCTGGCCGTCGATGCGCTCCTTGTACCCGACCGGGATCGAAGCGTGCGGGTTCTTGGTCAAACCGGCGAACGAGTAGCCTGCCGTTCCCGGTCCGCCGATTTCGCCCACGTGACTTCCGCCCGTGAAGGTGAGAAGAGTCTCGAAGCTGCCGATCTCGTCTCCGCTCACGTTGTAACGGTTGATGATCGCGTACAGACCGTAGCAGGTCGCGTCCAGGTACAGCGTTCCGTCGATGAACTTCTCCGGCACGTCCAGGTTCAACGGGTCCGTCGGGTTCGGCGTAAACGCGTAGTTCTTCGCCGGGTCCTCGTAGATCCGCATAGTGCCGCCGTCGAAGTAGAGAATCTGGTACACCGTGTACGCACCGCGCAGGTCGAAGCCGCTGCCGACAACGGTGGCGGCGCCGCGCTGAAAGTGACCGTCCATCACGAACGTGTACTCGTTCAGGACGGAGTTGTACGTGAGCGGCGGCAGGATTGCGTCCACAACACCGACCATTTGGTAGGAGTTGCCGGGCTGCCAGGGCACGTACGGACCTCCCGGAGTCGTTTCCCAGCTGAACCCGTAGTAGTCGGTGATGAAGACGTCGGCCGACGCGACAGAGCCGCACAGCAGCAGAGCCCCCATAAGTGCGACGAGACCAATCTTCATCTTTGCTCTCCTTGGTAGACGCCAGGTGCCAAGTTTCTCAAATGGCCCCTCTCGTTGACAAGTGATCAGGTAGCCGATCCAGTTGGTTGTCTGATCTGCTGGTTTTGAGTTGTTTCGTGTCGAGAGGATGCTGGTGAAGTTGACGTTCCTCATCACTGGGGAGCGGCCACTGTCCGAGGTCCCATCTAACTCACCTAGCGCTTTATACTCAACTAGATTAGACAACAAGTGGCGGCAAGGTCAAGCTTCCAGCCGTGTGCCCGTCCCCCGTCGTTGCATTTTCCCCGGCCTCTTGAACCGCTCTGGTCCGCCCTGGTAGGCTCGAAAGCACCCACCCTGAAGTATCGCCTCCCCATTCACCTGCGCCCGCCGCCGCGTGCGGCCGCATTGCTTGGGAGGTTTGCGTGGTGCGTATTCGCCTAGCTGCGACGCTTCTGGCCGCCGGTCTCACAGCCGCTTTCGAGGCCTTTGGGGCGCCCGTCGCACCCGGCGACGCGAATGTGCCGTTCTCGACCCCGTCCCGTCCGGCCCGTCCGGCAGGCGTAGACGCGCCGACGGACCGTGCCCCGCAGTCCGTCACGGGCGAGTGGAATTGCCTAATCCTCCTCGTGGACTTCCCCGACTACCCGTGGACCAACTCCCGCGACCCCTACTTTGCCAACGCCGATTCCGCCGTGACGTACCCCGCCGCTCATTTCCAGCAGATGCTCTTCAGCGACGGGACGTACCGTGACCCGTGGGCCGCGAGCGCGTACACGGGCAGCATGCGCGATTTCTACAGCGAAAACTCGTACAACGCGTTCAGCGTGACGGGGACGGTCACCCAGTGGTTTCGCGCTCCGCACCCGTATCGGTACTACTGCAACACGGACGGCATCGCGGGCACGACGGACGACTTCGGCTGGGCGAAGAGCGATTCGGGCATGGTGTGGGATCTCGTGCGCGACGCGGTGAACGTCGCGAATGCCACGGTCGACTTCTCGCAATTCGACAACGATGGCAACGGCGTGGTGGACGGCTTGTTTATCGTGCATGCGGGACCGGGTGCCGAAGCCGTCTACGCGACGAACGCCGCCGCAGGTGCAGCGTACCTCTGGTCGCACAAATGGGCGATTCCGCAAGTGACGGTCGACGGCGTGAAGGTGACGAACTACACGCTCGA
>CAZEPH010000050.1:0-11031 GCA_964514075.1 uncultured bacterium
GTTCACCGATAAGTTGCCGAGCGGGAGTGCTGCGCACGTCGCTGCCGCAAGGAGGCCGCAAGCGATCACGGGCGAGAGTATCGTCATCGCAGAGGCTCCAAGGAAAGATGCGCGCGCCGGGCGTCCACCGCATCACGTGGGGACAACGCGGCAGATGCAGCAAGCGCGCGCGTCAGCAGGTCGTGTGCGCGGGCGGCGTCGCCGGCAGCGGCGAAGATGACGCCCGCATGATAGAGCACGGTGGGGTCGTCCGTCTGATGGCGCAGCGCGCGCTCGATCGTGGCGTGCGCTTCCGCGAGAGAGTCGGCGCGGTAGAGCACCCACGCGAGCACGTGGTCGGCCATCGCACTTGGACGCCGCGCGTGCGCGCTGCGTGTGCGGGCGAGCAACGCGGCCAGATCGTCCGTGCGGCGCGCTTCGAAGAGCGCGGCATCGAGGTCGGTGTCCACGCCGCGCGCGTGCGCGTCGGCGAGCAAGGCGGATGCGAGGGCATAGTGGCGTGCGGCGTCGCGCGCGCGTCCGCGCACGTCGTGCAATTCGGCCAGCGCCACGATATTCTCGACGAGCGGCAGCGTCGCGTTCGCTCGTTCATAGAGCGCAGCGGCGCGCGCACTGTCGCCTCGTGCCGCGGCGACACGCGCCGCACCCGCGAGCGCGGACACACACCGGGGCGACAGAACGAGAGCACGATCGAAGAGCCGTGAGGCGGCGTCGAGCGAGTCTGCGCCGAGGCACAACAGGCCGGCGCGTGCCGCACACCACGCGGCGTCCGCGGGCTGCCCTCCTCCCGTTGTCATCGCCTGGAGCATCGCGCCGATGGCTCCGGCGCGGTCGCCGTGCAACTCACGCAGGTAGGAGACGCGGGCGTACGCCGCAAGAGAGGGCCGCTCGTTCACCATCCGCTGCACGACCGCGACCGCCGCGCTGTCGTGCCCCAACTCGACGTGCGCGTCGGCGATCACGGCGAGTGCATCCGCCGCGCGCGGCGCGAGACGGTGCGCGTGCTCACCACTCTCGAGAGCGCCGGCGAAATCGTGACGCGAGAGCTGCATCGTGCCGCGCAGGATCCACGCATCGGCCGCAGCGCTGTCGGCGGCGAGTGCACGGGCGACGAGCGATTCGGCTTTTGCCTCATAGGAGGGATCACCCGTCTCGCGCGATGATTGCATGTACGAGCGTGCGAGCGCGACGCAGGCCGCCGCGTTCGTCGGATCGCGGCGAAGAACGTCCTGCAATTCGCCGGAGCGGGTGGCCGCGCGCATGGACGCAGGCGCGGTCAAGGCGAGCAGTGCGAGAACGAGCGTGGGACGGATGGGGTACGGGATCGTCATAACGTCACTCCTACGCAGGCGAGCGGAGAACTGGATGTGGAGTGCCGGATGCGCGAGAACCGGCCGGAAACGCCGTCTGCTCCCCCCAGAACGCGGCGTCCGACCGGTTTCGTGTCCGCGCGGAGCCCGGGGCTCCGCGCGGGTGGCACATCCTACCGCTGCACCATGATCGGCTTCTGCTCGACCTGGCTTTCCGAGCGGAGCCGGTAGAAGTACAAGCCCGACGACACACGCTCGCCGCTCGCATTCGTTGCGTCCCACGACATGTCGTGCTGGCCAGCCTCCAGTGCGCCCGTGTACAGCGTGCGCACCTGACGACCCGTCACGTCGAAGATCGTGAGATCGGCGTCACCGCTCTGCGGCAGCGAGAAGCTGATACGCGTCGTGCTGACGAACGGGCTCGGTGCAGCACCGAGCAACCGGGCAGGCACCCGGGTCGAGGCCGTCGCCTCTGCCGCGCGGCGTGTGACCGTCGACTTCGACGGGCGCGGGGCGCTGGAGATCGGCTGCTCGTTGTGGTGCGCGTGCACGAAGCCCTGGTGCGGCGAGGCCAGGTACGGGAACGTCGTGAGGAACGGCATGTCGTTCGCGTCGATGCCGTCGCCGAGCGCGTTGTTCGGGAAGTCGCCAAAGCCCGGCACCAACACGCCGGCCACCGCGCGCAACGACACGTCGGTGACGTCGTCCTCGAGACGGCGGCCGTTCGGGAATCCACCGAGGTCGCCGCCGATCACGCCGAAACGCGAGGTGAGCGGGTACGCAGCGATCGCGACGTTCATGCGAATCTGCTCGGACGGCACGACGTTTTGCGGTTGGTTGAGACCCGGCACGCCCGTGAGGAACACCTGCTCCAAGTCCACGCGCGGACTGGGCGGCACGCTGATGCCGTAGATCGCATTCAGCAATCCGGCGAGTTCCGGCGTGTCGACGTACGGCAGGAACTGCGCGTCGTCCTTCGGCTGCGAGGAGTTCCACACGTCCTTGTATCCGAGCGGAATCACGACCTCGTTGACGAGCGGCATGCCGAGACGCGAGACCTCGACCCACGGACCGCTGTCGTCCGTCGATCCGTCGTGCGAGTCGAGCACGCGCGTGGTACGGCGTGAGGCGCTGGCCCACACGCCGATCACGGCGTTCGGGTCGCCCGAACCGGACGGCGTGCAGCCGCACGCTGTGAGCCGGTTCACCGGCACCTTGAGCACGATCGCCTGGCAGTTGAAGCCGCCGAGGCCGTCCACCCCGCCGCCGTGGTCACCCACCGGCGCGCGAATCGCGAGCAAGTCGAACACGCCCAGGTCGACGAAGAACGGATCGTCGCGCTGTCCCGCGAAGACCGTGGATCCGTCGGAGAGCGTCGCGATCGCTTGCGTGGCGAGCGCCTCGTAGTTGGGCGTCGATTGCGGGCCGATGTTCACCGGCGGGACCATCAAGTCGCGGCCGAGCAGCGTCGTGCCCGAGCGATCCACGCGCCACACGCCGTAGGTCTGGCGCACGTTGAAGTCCGGGTCGGTGAGCGAGGTAATCGTCCCCGTGTTGTACAGGAACGTGTTGGGATTCTGCGTCGTGGAGTTGAACCGGAAGCGGTACTGGATGTCCGGCAGTGCATCGCCGTTGTTGTCGATCTGGATCGAGTACAGTACGTCGTCGCCGAACTTGTAGTAGTTCGGACCGCCCATCGGCTCTTGGAGCGGCACGTATGTCGCGACGAGCGTGACGGTGCCGTCGTTCTCCGGCGACATGAACGCGTAGACATCGTTGTTGTCGGCGTTGGAATCGCTGGCGATGGCGGGCGCTTCGCGGTGGCTGGACGCGAGTGCCTTCGTGCCCGCTCCGACAGCCGCCGTGAGTGCGCTCATCGCGAGCAATGCGAGTGAGTACCTACGCATGTTGATCCTCCTGAGGAACTGCATGTGTGTGGCTGTGCGTGTACGTGGACCAGGCAGTCGTGCCCTGTGCGGGATGGCCGGGGGATCGGCAGGCGCGACGCGCGCGGGGTACGCGAGCGTCGTGCAGTGCGAAGTTCGGTCCGCGTTGTCCGGGGTCTTTACGCGCCGGGGCGGGGGAGTGGATTAAGTGGGACGGCGCCGCCGCGCGGTGCTCGGCGCTCGGTGCCGTGACGCCCCCGACCTTTCATTGGGGCGCACCGAAAACTTGCAATGAGAAGGGCGCCGTCCTCTATGATGGCCAGCCATGCAGAAGCCCCAGCGGTGGGAACGACACCGTTCCCGGACGCCCTTCGCGGGAGACAACTCTCAGTGATGCGTTCATTCGAGACCGCGCCCCCCGACGTCCAAGAGCTTCTGCGCAAGCCGATCAAGGACCTGGGCCTCAAACTCGAAGGTTCTCCGCTCGAGCCGCACATTCATCGCCTCTACGCGGAGATCGCGCGCAAGAAGCTCCAGCACTTTCGTCCGGCGTTCTACCTCACCGACGAGTGGGGCTGCCCGAGCGGCGAGCCGATCATCGGCATCCCGTTCTATCTCGCGGACGCGAAGCTCGCCGCGCTCGAAAAGCACGTGAACGAGTTGGAAGGCCCGCGCGAGATCATGATGTACTTGCGGCACGAGGCGGGGCACGCGTTCAACTACGCGTACGAGTTGTACAAGAGCGACGAGTGGCGCGCGCTCTTCGGTCCGTTCCGCCGGCCGTATCGTGAGGTCTACAAGCCGGAGCCGTTCTCCAAGAAGTTCGTGCGGCACATTCCGGGATGGTACGCGCAGAAACACCCCGACGAAGACTTCGCGGAATGCTTCGCCGTGTGGCTCACGCCGCGGTTGAAGTGGCGGCAAGTGTACCGTACGTGGCCGGCGCTCGCGAAGCTGCAATACGTCGACCGCATCACGCGTGCGGTGCGCGACACGCCGCCGGTTCGCGCGATTGGCGCGACCGACATCACCGTTGAGGAAATGGAACAGACGATCGAGGACTACTATCGTCTCAACGAACCGACGGACGCGCAGGCCATCGCCGCACTACCGCTCGCGACGGACTTGGCCGATATCTTTTCGTTGTCGTCGAAGCGCGGGCGGCGTGCGGTGCGCGCCGCGGAAGAGATCATCGCAGAGAATCGCAGCGCGATCATCGACACCGTGGCATACTGGACGGGGCTCACGCGTCCGCTCGCGCGCAGTCTGGTGGAATCGATCGAGCAGCGCGCGGCGATGCAGAAGCTTCTGGTCGAAGCAGGGCGCGAGGCAGCGCGGCTCGTGCAGATCACCGGTTACGCGACGACGCTCGCGCTGACGTTCGTGCGGCGTGGACGGAAGTCGCCGTCGTGACTCGTACTCGGAGACGCACACACGTATGACGCGGACGGGTCTCAAGGTCGCGATTCTGTACGACACGTGGGAGGACACCGCGGAGGAGCCGGGGCCGCCGCCCGACCCCGCGCGCAAGCCGCGACGCCGTCGCCCGAAGTTGGATCGGGAGGAGATCTTCGACGCGCTCACGAAGATCGGCCACGAGCCGGTCTATCACATCCTCGACGGGAGCAACTCCAGCCTCACCGCCCTCGCGAAGGTGAACGTCGATCTCATCTTCAATCTCACCGAGTCGTACGCGGGCGACGACACGAAGGACATGAACATCGCCGCGTATCTCGACTTGCTGCACGTGCCGTACACCGGATCGGGACCGCACGCGTTGTACCTCGCGCAAGACAAGGCGCTCGCGAAGAAGATCTTTCACTTCCACGGGATTCAGACACCGTTCTTCGCGACGCACTACAAAGGGAAGCTGGATCACTCGCAGGAGATCGAGTTCCCCGTGATCGTGAAGCCGACGTCGGAGGATGGATCGATCGGCATCGACGCCGGCTCGGTGGTGAACTCGATCAAGGAGTTGATGGAGCGCATTCATCACGTGCACGAGAACTTCGATTGCCCCGTGCTGATCGAGGAGTACATCGAAGGGCGCGAGGTGTACGCGGCGGTGCTCGGCAACGATCGCGCGGAGGTGCTGCCGATCGTGGAGTTGGATTTGTCGCAGCTGCCCGAGGGCATGCCGCGCATTGCGGGCACCGAGGTGAAGTGGGAGAAGGACACTGAGGCGTACAAGAAGACGAAGTCCGCGGTGGCGGAAGGTCTCGATGACAAGTTGACCACGCGCATTTCCGAGACGGCGCTTGCGGCGTATCAGGCGCTGAAGTTGCGGGACTACGGGCGCATCGACATGCGTCTCACGCCGAAGGGGAAGGTGTACGTGATCGAGGCGAATCCGAATCCGTGGCTGTCGTCGTCGGCGGAGTTTGCGATCGCGGCGCGGAAGTCGGGACGGACGTACACGGAGTTGGTGCGGGAGATTGTGGAGCTGGCGGTGGGGCGGGGGGTGTAACGCCAATTTGTCGATATGCGCTGCGAACGCAGTTGGTTCAGAGTGATAGTGCACCCAGAACAACGACTCTTTCGCAAATATGTGACAGTCCGCGGAGGAACTAGGGCCACAGTGTCAGTTGTGTATCGCTCACTGAAACCCGACTGGCAGACCAGAGGTGGTGCCCAGCCGCAAAACATGAAATCAGCACCAATACTCCCATCACGCCAGCCGCCATGCAGAAGACCCGCTCTCCCCAGGAGGGTGAGACTTCATAGACGAGATCGATGAGCGATCCGTCAACTGTAGGGAGCTCTTGGTAGTGGACAAGGTTATAGGTCGCCCGGTGCCTAGATGAGATATTCTTCGAACATCCAACGGCGACCAACCACGCGTTTGTTGGATCTACATCTTGCGCCCTATCCAACCAGAAGAGATCGGGATACACGTTGGGGTCGCACAGCCTCTTCAAGCTGGCGCTTCTGATGATGAGGCTGTCTTTCGCTCGGCTCGGCAGGGTCTGCCATTTGACTGCCTTCGAAGCGCCGAGGCTGTCCCAGTGTGGCAACCAAGCAGATGGAGGCAGGACGACAGTTCCGGCGGTCGCGAAGGCGGAGTCATTGAATACTGCGCGCACTTCCTCGGCTGTCTGATTGCCCGTGTTCTCAACCGTCAGGGTCGCCCTCACGCTGTCCGTTCCGAAGATGTCATATCGTACCCGATGGGCGAGTTGAGGCCGAGTTGCCCTGTCAGCGTTGTAAGCCACAGTCAGAGAGGTGAAAACGCTGATCAGCGCCCCTGCCCCCAATCGGGCGATCTCCACCCACGCGGATGGCAACTTCCGGAATCCCGATGACAGAGACTTCTTCATAATCTTATCCTCGCAGCATGTTGCGGCATGTCCGCAGAACTAATACAACCACTCCTCGAACTCCTCGAAGAACCTCCGGTACGGCAGCACGCGCACGTCGCCGATGCGGTGCTCCTCCCGCGCCGTGCACACAAGCACGCACGGCACGCGCGGGTGCGCCTCTGCGAACGATCGCAACCCGGAGAGGTCTGCACTCGCAATGCGTGCCTTCGACTTGATCTCCACCGCCACGCGCAGACGTCCGTGCTTCTCAACGAGCAGGTCGACCTCCGCGCCGTGATTCGTGCGCCAGTAGAAGAGCCGCGCCTCATCGTTCGCGTAGTCGATTCGGCGCAGGCACTCGAGCACGATCCACTGCTCGAACAAGCGTCCGGTCTGTGATGCGTCGGGCTGCGCGGTGAGCCGTCGCGCGAGTGCGTTGGTGACCCCGGTGTCGAACAAATAGAAGCGCGGGTGCGTGACGAGCCGTGCACGCGGACTTGTGCGCCACGCATCCAAACGAAAGCCGATCAGCGTGTCTTCGAGAATTTGGAAGTACTCCTGCACGGTGCGCGTGGCGAGCATGGCATCGCGTCCGACCGAGGAGTAGTTGAGAATATCGCCGCACTGCGCCGCGGCGACGTCGAGAAAGCGCGCGAAGCCTCCGAGGTTGCGCACGAGTGCTTCGTCTTGGATTTCCTCGCGGAGATATGTCTCGGCGTAGGTGCGCAGCAACTCCCGCGCGTCATCGTCGGAACCGGTGACGACCGCAGGCAGCGAGCCGTAACGCAACGTGCGCGACAGGCTGAAGTGCGACCCCTGCTCGTCCATCGTCAGGGGGTGAAGGCGACGCATCGCCGCACGGCCGGCGAGAAGGTTCGCGCCGCCACGTTTGAGTTTGCGCGCGCTCGATCCCGTGAGGATGAAGCGCGCCTTGCGCGCTTCGATGAGTTCATGTGCAGCGTCGAGAAGCGCGGGCACCTTCTGCACTTCGTCGACGAAGATGGTGCGGCATCCCGAGCGAATCTTCTCTTCCGCTTCCCGCCGGAAGAGCCCCGGGTTCTTGTGGTATTCGAGGACGAGGTCATGCTGCAGGAGATCGACGGTCCACGAGTTCTTCGGGAGTGCGTGGCGAACGAGTGTGCTCTTGCCCGTTTGGCGCGGGCCGAGGAGAAGGCAGGAGGATCGCTCGGGGAGCGAAAGAGTCCTGTTTAGCATGCCGCAAGAACGTACGGTAAATTGGCAACAAGGTCAACGACGCGCTTGGCGAGTGCCCTCGCGGTAGCCTAGCGGCCACGGGAGGCGGTTGGGCGGACCGAGTAGTCCTCCCCCGCATCTTTCGCAAAGTTCTTCCGGAACAAGTTGATGCCGCCAGCGAGTGGGCCGTCGCCAAACAACTTTGCAGCAACCTCGAAGGCGCAGATTCCCCGATAGAACTGATGCCACAGGTCGCCGCGATGCTCCGTCGCACGGATCGAACCGATGACACCGCGTACGTGGAAACGCGGGGGTTCTCCCACAAAGAGATCAAGGATATGCCCAGCGGCGCCATGGACAAACCCTGAGTACATTTTGTGCAACGCCTCGCTTGTATCAACCGCCTCGCTGGCGCTCAACTCCGTGGGCAACTTGTTGACAAGATGCGCGCGGATCTTCTTTCTCAGTGGATTCTCGCGCTTGATCCGCGTGCCCACTGGGTCAGCGGAGTCGGCATACTCCTCCTGCCAGAACGCGACCAAGACTCGTTGGTGCAGGGTGGATGTCTCTTCATAGACCGCAAGGAAAAGGATGTCTTCAACAAAGTCGTCGATTGTTCGTTGTAGCACCGCCTGTTCCTGAACGAATCCATTGCGACTGAGGCAGCGGGCGGCGTCGAGACCGCTGACGATGCGAGCAAGCTTGAGGATCATCGCTTGGTGAATTGTCTGCTCGACGTAGCGATGGGCCATGCGGGCGCCAACAGAAACCGGTTGGGGTGGTGGAACGCGGGACGCCAGCGAATGAAAAGTCGCTTCCATCCAGACCAGAACGTCCTCGTATGATGCATCGCTGACTTGAGACAGCCGATCAATGGTAGACACTCGTGGCGCCTCCACTCGCCGCAGAGCCCCGTGGTCGCCCGCTACTAGGCGACCCAATGGGCATTGTTTCCTCGATAGAGACTCCAGTGCAGGGTACCATTCAGCCCCCATGTCCGCGACCGCTCGAACGGCTGACGCACTCGACTGCTTCCACGACGCTACGCGCGCGTGGTTCACGCGCTCCTTCGCCGCGCCGACCAAAGCGCAGGCGGGCGCGTGGCCGCACATCGCCGCGAACGAGAGCGTCCTCCTCCTTGCACCGACCGGCTCCGGCAAGACGCTCGCTGCGTTCCTGAGCGCAATCAACAGGCTCCTGTTCGGCGACCCCGCGACAGACCCGCACGAGCGCTGCCGCGTGCTCTACATTTCCCCGCTCAAAGCGCTCGCCGTGGACGTGGATCGCAACCTGCGCGCGCCGCTCATCGGAGTCGCAGCGGAGGCGCACGCACGCGGCATCGCCGCGCACGACATCGAAGTCGCGATCCGCACAGGCGACACGCCGCAGAGAGACCGTGCGCGATTCCGCCGCGCGCCGGCGGACATCCTCATCACCACGCCGGAGTCGCTGTATCTGCTGCTTACGAGCGACGCGCGCGCGGCGCTCCGTGGCGTGCGCACGGTGATCGTGGACGAAGTGCACGCGATGGTTGCGACGAAACGCGGCGCGCACCTCACGCTGTCGATCGAACGGTTGCAAGAAATCGTGCACGCGCCGCTGCAACGCATCGGCCTCTCCGCGACGATGCGCCCGCTCGACGAAGCGGCGCGCTTCCTCGCGGGCTATGACGACGCTGGCGAACCGCGCGCCGTGCGCATCGTGGAAGCGGGGCACAAGAAGGCGCTCGACCTGCGTGTGGTCACACCGGTGGAGGAAATGACGCCGCCGCCCGAGCCGGACGACATCCCGAGTGGTCCCGTGACGCGCGGTCCCGACACGCGCTCGCGCATGTGGGCCGCGACGCACCCGATGCTCGTCGAGCAGATCCGCGCGCACCGATCGACGCTCATCTTCGTGAACAGCCGGCGGCTCGCGGAGCGTCTCGCGGGAGCGATCAACGAGACGGCGGGCGAACTCCTCGCGTTCGCGCATCACGGATCGCTCGCGCGCGAGCAGCGCGCGGTTATCGAGGACCGGCTCAAGGCGGGCACGCTGCCGTGCATCGTGGCCACGTCGTCGCTGGAACTGGGCATCGACATGGGCGCGATCGATCTCGTGATTCAGGTGGAAGCGCCGCCGAGCGTCGCGAGCGGATTGCAGCGCATCGGGCGCGCGGGGCACACGCTGGATGCGGCGAGCACGGGCGTCATCGTGCCGAAGTTCCGCGGCGATCTTCTCCCGTGCGCCGCGCTCACGGCGCGCATGCGCGAGGGCGCGGTGGAGGAGATGCGCTATCCGCGCCACCCGCTGGACGTGCTTGCGCAACACATCGTCGCGATGGTGTCGCTCGATGACTGGCGTGTGGAGCGCCTCGCGCGCGTCGCGCGCCGCGCGGCGCCGTTCGCCGATCTCCCGCAGACGCTGATCGACGGCACGCTCGACATGCTCGCGGGACGGTATCCGAGCGACGAGTTCGCGGAGTTGCGCCCGCGCATCACCTGGGATCGACTCGCGGGCACGCTGCACGCGCGCGAGGGCGCGCGCCGCGTCGCAATCGCGAGCGGCGGCACGATTCCGGATCGCGGACTCTACGGCGTGTTCCTCCTCGACGCGCCCGCGGGCAAAGGCCGCGTCGGCGAACTCGACGAAGAGATGGTGCACGAGAGCCGTGCGGGCGAGACGTTTGTGCTCGGCGCGAGTTCGTGGCGGATCGAAGAGATCACGCACGATCGCGTGCTTGTCACGCCGGCTCCCGGCGAACCGGGCAAGATGCCGTTCTGGAAGGGCGACGGCCCGGGGCGCCCCGTGGAGTTCGGTCGCGCAATCGGCGCGCTCACGCGCACACTGCGCTCCGAGAGCGAACGCGCCGCGGTCACGCGCCTCCGCGAGCAGCACGACATGGACGATGGCGCTGCGCACGCTCTCCTCCGCTACCTTCGCGAGCAAGAAGCCGCGACGGGCGCAGTGCCGGACGATCGCACGATCGTCGTCGAGCGCTACATGGACGACATGGGTGACTGGCGCGTGTGCGTCCTCACGCCGTTCGGCGGCCGCGTGCACGCGCCGTGGGCGCTGGCGATCGCGCAACAGTTCCGCGATCAGCAGGAGCGCGAGATCGACATGATGTGGACAGACGACGGCATCGTCGTGCGATTACCCGAAGCGGAAGACGCGCCCGATCCCGCGTTGTTCATCCCCGATGCGGCGCGCGCGGAGGCGTTGGTGGTGCAGCAACTCGGCACCACCGCGGGCGGGGCGGACGCGCGCGGCGGCGACGCGCTCTTCGGCGCGCGCTTCCGCGAGCACGCCGCGCGCGCGCTGCTGCTCCCACGCCGGCAACCCGGACGCCGCGCGCCGTTG